>NZ_JAIUGP010000019.1:0-131571 GCF_020164655.1 Mesorhizobium sp. AD1-1 | reverse complement strand
TGGCCCCCCCCGACATCAAGGGTGAGGACGGACTGCGATGAACCCGGAAATCCGCCGTATCATCACCATCGTCGAGGAAACCCGGATCGAAGGCGGGCGGCCCGTCGATCCGCCGACGCGGCGTGCCGCAGCCATTGCGGTCATCCGCAACCCCTATGCGGGTACCTACGTCGAGGATCTGTCGGCACTCAGCGCCATCGGCGAAGCGTTGGGCGAAATCTTGCCCAGGCGCGCCGTCGCTGCTCTGGGTATTGCCGGCGACCGGGTCGAGAGCTTCGGCAAGGCGGCCGCCGTCGGCGCCGATGGCGAGCTCGAACATGCCGCCGCCATCCTTCATCCAAAGCTCGGCGCCCCGTTCCGCGATGTGCTCGGCAAGGGCGCCGCGCTCATTCCTTCATCGAAGAAGCGCGGCGGCCTCGGCGTGCCGCTCGATATTCCGCTCGGTCACAAGGATGCAGCGCGGGTGCGCAGCCATTTCGACGGCATGGAGGTTCGTGTTCCCGATGCACCGCGTGCCGACGAGATCGTCGTCGCTATCGCCGTCACCGATTCCGGCAGGCCGCACCCGCGCGTCGGCGGGCTGACCAAGGACAAGATTGTCGGGATTGACGGCGTCGGCTGACCGTCAGGCCGCCAGGACTTCCGGCACCCGCATCGCCGGCGGGGTGTTGCGGCTCCGGCCGGTCCGAACCACGCCGTCGATGACGACCATTCCAATGCCTGGAAGATTGCCGAGCGCCACGCTGTCGAGCAGCCCGTCGCCGGCGCCGCCGATCGCCTGATCCATGAAGATCAGGGCGGCGGCGCGACCGACCTCGATGATGCCGCGATCATCCAGTCCGCGCACGCGCACCGTGTTGCCGCTGGCAAAACAGAACGCCACTTCCGGCGCGATACCACCAAGCGAAGCCAGCATGGTCAGGGTCCGCAGGATACCGAGCGGCTGCACGCCGGATCCGGCCGGGCTGTCCGTGCCCAGGATGACGCGCGAAAGTTCGCCGCGCTGCCTTGCCAGGTCGAGCACGAACAGTCCGGTGCGCAGATTGCCGTTATGGACGATCTCAAGCGCCCTCGAGCCCTTCTCGCAGATCTGCCGTATTTCAGCGTCGGGCAGGGCGGTTGGCCCGCCATTGACGTGGGCGACGATGTCGGCGTCGACCTCCAGCACGACATCCGCGCCGATGCGGCCGGAGCCGGGCAGCGACGGGCCGCCTGTGTGGGTCATCGAGGTCATGCCGTATTTGCGCGCCCAGGCGATCATCTTCCGGCCGGTCGGCCCATCCTTGACGCCGCCAAGCCCGACTTCGCCGACAAGCGTCACGCCGGCCTCGGCGAGACTGCGGAAGTCTTCCTCGGTAAGGCCGGGTTCCAGGATCGGTGCCCCGGCCAGGATCTTCATGCCGTTCGGACGGAAGTTGGAGAAGGTGCGCTGCGCCGCGATCGCCAACGCCTTCAGCCCGACAAGATCGCGCGGTCGGCCCGGTGTGTGGACCTCGCCAGCCGAAATGATCGTGGTGACGCCGCCATGCACGGTCGAATCCATCCAGCCGATCTGGTTCTGCCGGGGCGTCCAGTCGCCGGCCACCGGATGGGCGTGGTTGTCGATAAGACCCGGCGCGACCGCACAGCCCATCGCATCGATGATCGTCGCCGCGCTGCCGCCATCAATGTCGCCTGCCTTGCCAATGCCTGATATGCGTCCATCGCTCACGACGATGGTGTCGGCGTCGATGATCGGTTGTGCGAGATCGCCGCTCAGCATGAGACCGATATTGCGGACGACGAGCGTGTTGGCAGACGACTGGAGGTCGGACGACATCGGTTCTCACTTTTGCTGTTATGGAAAAAAGGACTGGACGCGGCTTATTTGCCGCCGTCGCCATTCGTTGGGTCGTCGTCATTGATGCGCTGGAGCAGGCGAAGCAGCGTCGCCTGCTCAGCCGGGGAGAGCGGCGACAGGAACCGCCGCCCGACCTCGACGCTGCGTTCGAGCCGTTCCAGCGTATAGTCGGTCCCTTTGCTGGTCAGCGCGATCATCGTCAGGCGTTGGTCGGTTTCGGAGGCGCTGCGCGTGATCAGCCCGTGTTTGAGCAGTTTGCGCATGACGATGCTGATGGTCGACGGGTCCATCGCCGTCAGCCGGCCGAGATGGTTCTGCGAGACTTCGCCATGCTTGAGGATCGTGGCGAGCGCCGCGAATTGCGTTGGCGAAAGGTCTTCACCGGCCATGACCTGCTGGAAGCGCAGTGTCGCGCGCTGATGCGCCCGGCGGATGACGTGCGCCGGGTGACGGTCCAGTTCATAGCCGGTCTCGGCGTATTGCTGCAGCACTTGCTCGCGGCTCGGGGGTGCATCGCCGCTCGGCGTTTTCGAGGTCGCGCCTTTTTCGGATTGCGGTTTCTTTTCAGTCGTCACACCGGACTCCTATCGCCGCTGTCTCGGATGTCGCCGGTTTGGAAAAGCTCAAGCCGCGACCTCCGCTGGTTGAAGCGACGTCCCGTCGCGGAGGGCTGCGACGACATCAGCCGAATCGCTGACCACGCCAAAATGGGTCGCTATGTCGTAGAGCGAGCTTTCCTGCTCGCGTGGTCCCGTTGCCGCGCAGCAATCGCTTGGCACCACCACCTCATAGCCCTGAAAAAAGGCATCATGGACGGTCGAGCGCACGCAGATGTTGGTGACCACGCCGAAAATGACCAACTGGTCGACCTGCATGTCTTTCAGCGTCAGGTCGAGGTCGGTTTGAAAGAAGGCCGAGTAGCGCCGCTTGATGACATGGATCTCATCAGCGCGGGCGCCGAGATCCTCGATGATCTCCGGCCCCCAGCTTCCATCCAGGCAATGCGGTGTGCGCTTCAGCCATTCGCGCTCGCGTCGCATGCCCGGCCGGTGGCTGTCATGGACCCAGATCACCGGCACGCCGGCGGCGCGCGCGGCCTCGATCACGGCCAGTTGCGGCGCGACCAGCGTCTCGTATCCAGGCAGGACCATGGCCCCGCCGGGCTTGCAGAACTCATTGACCATATCGATGACGATAATGGCCGCACGGCGTGGATCGAGGCGCACCGCATCATCGTGCCGATGTGAGGAAAAACTGTCCACGGACATGGCGAGCTCCTTTGACCGATCGTTGATGCTCATACAAAAAACCCTAGTGGATGCCAAGTCAATCCCGTTCGACGCAAAGCGTGCTGGTCGGCCTTGCGCACCGCGCTCCGACAAGCGTATGCGCTATTTGCCCATCGCGAAATGGCCTTGACAACGCTTGTCAGGCATGTGCTCGATTTGTATGACCATCAATGATATTCAAGCCGCTGAATTGCGGAGCCGAGGCCGAGATATGAAAACCATCGTCACCGGAGCCAGCGGCCTGCTTGGCCGCCATGTGGCCGAGGCTCTGGTTGCGGCCGGCCACGATGTGCTTGGTGTCGATGCCGTGGTGCCGGGTGAGGTCGCATGGCGCCACGCAACCGCCGATTTGACTGATCTGGGATCGACACTGCAGCTGGTGCGCGATTGCGATGCCGTTGTGCATGTCGCGGCCATTCCGCGGCCGACCGGCCGGGCCGGCGGCGAGGTGTTCAAGACCAACATCGCGACCGCCTACAATGTGGTCGAGGCAGCCGCCATGGCCGGCGCTAGGCGCTTCATCTATGCCTCATCCTTCAGCGTCTTCGGCTATCCCTTTTTCGAAAAACCTGTGCGGCCGCCCTATCTGCCGGTCGACCTGGACCACCCGGTCGGCGCGCAGGACCCGTACGGCCTGTCGAAATGGCTGGGCGAGGAAATCGTCGACGCGGCGGTGCGCCGCGGCGCCTTTTCGGCGGTCAGTATCCGCATGCCGTGGATCCAGACGCCGGGTTCATTTTTCGAGGGCGTCGGGCCGCGCCGCGCCACGGCCGACAGTGCCCGCGACCTGTGGGCCTATCTCGACGCGCGCGACGCCGGGCAGGGCTTCCTGCGGGCGCTTGAATGGCAAGGCGACGGCCATCTGCGCGTCCTGCTCAGCGCCGCCGACACCTTCATGGAAGAGGAAACCGAAGCGCTCGTGTGCCGGGTCTATCCCGATGTCGCTCTATCGCGGCCGATCGCCGGCTTTGGCGCCGTGCTCGACACGGTCCATGCGCGCGAAACGATCGGCTTCGAACCACAATATTCATGGCGTTCCTATCCAAAGCCGGAGACCGGGGGATGAAACGATTCGACCAGAAGAAGATCCTTGTCACTGGCGGCGCCGGCGCGATCGGCGGCGCGGCGGTGCGGCGTTTCCTTGACGAAGGCGCGCGCGTCGCCATTGTCGATCGCAATGGCGCGGCGGCGCAGCAACTGGCTCGCTCACTGGGTGAAAACGCCATTGCCATCGAAGCCGACGTCACCGATGAAGCGGATGTGCGGCGCGCCGTCGAGGTGACCGTCGAGACGTTCGGCGGCCTCGACGTGGTGTTCAACAATGCCGGCATTTCCGGCGTCGTCGCTCCCGTTCACGACCTGCCGGTCGAGGACTGGGATACGACCATCCGTATCAATCTGCGCGGTATCTTCCTCGTCCTGCAGGCATCGCTTCGGGCAATGATCAAGGCGGGGACCGGTGGCTCGATCGTCAACATGGGCTCATCCATGGCCGGTTGGGACGTCCTTTCGGGCGGTGCCGGCTATGTCGCTTCCAAACACGGCGTGGTCGGCCTGACGCGGGTTGCGGCGCTCGATGCCGCGCCCTACGGCATACGCGTCAATGCCATTTGCCCCGGCGTGATCGAGACGACGCTTGGCGTGCCGGCTTCCGGTGACGGCGAATTCAAGAGCAGCGTCCAGCATTTCGCCGACCGCATTCCATTGCGCCGCGTCGGCCAGCCGGACGATGTCGCGGCCGCCGTGGCTTTCCTCGCCTCCGACGAGGCGAGGCACGTCACGGGCGTGGATTGGCTGATCGACGGCGGCCAGACCTTGCAGAGCTGGGCCAACGCCCCTGATGGCGGTGCGTTTCCGAAATTTCGCTAAAGTCTTTTCGGCGGCATTGCCTGGATGATCCGAACGGCAAGATCGAGATCGGCGAGCCCGCCCGAAAGCGGCGTGCGCGGCTTAACGCCGGCAAGAATGCAATCAGCGAAATGCAGCCATTCGCGGCGGAACGACGTATCCGGAACGCCAGGCAGAACGCGTTCGGATGCAGCCTCGCCTGTCGTTTCACGTAGCCGGACAGTCGCCGAGGCATTGCGGAAATAGGGGTTCTGGAATTCGATCCGCACCTCGTCGCGCTCGCCATGCACGTGGATCCACTCGTCCCACCATTCATACTGGGCAAGTGCCATGTCCAAGAGGCAAGGGACGCCGCCATAATCGAGCACGGCCAGCAGCTGGTTGGGACCGGTCTGCTGTGCATGCACGACGCAGTCCGGCGTGCCGAAAGCGCCGCGCATGACGGCAAGGTCGTGGCTGGCGAGGCTGAGCAGTACAAGATAGAGATCGCGATAGCCGGCATGGTCCACACCGAGCGCCGCCTCGATGCGCCGAGCGACCGTTTCGCGTCCCGCCGCCAACACATCGGCCGGCACGTCGGTGACCCTGGTTTGCGTGTAGAGTTGGCCATAACGGTCGAAGCGGCCCGCGAAATCGTGGACATGGATCGATTTCGGCCGGCCGATGGCGGCGATGCGCTCCAGCCCGATCTCATAGCCGGGATCATAGAATTTCATGTAGCCGACAAGGGCGACGAGGCCGCTCCGCTCGGCCTGCTCGACCAGCGGGCGCGCCTCCTCGAGCGTGAAGGCAAGCGGCTTCTCGACGATCAGGTGCTTGCCGGCGCGGATTGCATCGGCAACCATCTCGCCATGATCGTAGGTGCAGATCACGACCGCATCGACATTCGGATCGGCAAGCAGCGCGCGATGGTCCGTATATCTGGCAGTGACGCCATAATGTTCCGCGACCTTGTCGACCGTGCCGGGAGAGATGTCGCACAAGGCGGCGATGCGAAACGCCGGCAACTCCATGAGATAAGGCAAGTGCATCAGCTGGGCGATCTCGCCGCAGCCGATGACGCCGACGCCAATAACGCGATCCTGCATGTCAACCCTTCACGGCGCCGGCTGTCAGGCCGGCGATGAACTGCCGTTGCATGGCGACGAAGACGACGATCACCGGCAGTGTCGTGATCGTCAACGCGGCGAAATAGAGCGTCCAGAGCGAGTCGTATTGCTGGAAGAAGCTGACCAGCCCAAGCGGGATGGTCTGCACCAAAGGGTCGCGCAACAGCAGGAAGGCCAGGAAGAAATCGTTCCAGATCTCGATGAAGCCGAAGATGAGGATCAGCGCCACGCCCGGCCGCACCAGGGGCAGCATGATGTGGATCAGGATCTCGAGCCGGCTGGCGCCATCGATGCGCGCGGCATCTTCGAGGTCGGCCGGCAACGTGATGAAGAAGCTGCGCAGAATGAAGACCGAAAGCGGCAGCGAGGTCGCGGCATAGATGAAGGCAATGCCGAGCCGGCTGTTTATCAGGCCGAGATCGCGCGCCACCAGGAACAGCGGAATGGCCATCACCTGCGGCGGCACCAGCATGGCCGCAACCGCGACTGCAACCACAAGACCGCGTCCGGGGAAACGAAGACGCGCCACCGCATAGGCGCACGGCGTCGCGACGGCCACCAGGATGATCAATGCCGAGCCGGTGACGAAGATGCTGTTGACGATGCGCGATCCCATGCCGGCGATCCGCCAGGCATCGGCATAGTTCTGCAGCACCAGGCTCGATGGCGGACCCCAGACATTGCTGAGCATTTCCTGCTTGGTCTTGAGCGAACCGAACAGCACCCAAAGCAGCGGATAAAGGGTCTCGAAGAGCACGAGAATGAGCGCGGCATAGATGCCGCCAAGTTCGAGGATGCCGCGCATGCCGAGGCGCTGCATGAGCCCGCGACGGCGAGAGCCGGCGGCGCCATCGTTCAGCGAAAGGTTGGCGGCTCTCATCAGACGTCGAGCCTTTGCCGCCGCATCAGGGCCAGCAGGCCGACGCTGGCCAGCCCGACGATCATGAAGAGAACATAGCCGATCGCAGCGGCGTAGCTCATGGCGCCGTCCTGGAAGGCCTTGCTCATCATGTAGGTGAGCACCACTTCGGTGGCGTGGTTCGGGCCGCCCTTGGTCAAGACATAGACGATGTCGAAATTGCGCACGAAGGCGCCGGAAAGGCCGAGGATGGTGTTGATGAAGATGATCGGCATCATCATCGGAACGGTGACGTGCCGGAAGCGCTGCAAGGGGCCGGCGCCGTCCATCTTCGCCGATTCATAAAGCTCCGAGGGGATCGTCTGCAGCCCGGCCAGATAGATGACGGCATGGAAGCCGAGCCATTTCCAGACATCGACGACGATGATCGAGTAGAGCGCGATGTCGGCGTCGCCGAGCCATGATCGTTTCAGTCCGGCGAGGCCGATGAGATCGAGCCCGCTGTTGAGCAGGCCGAAGACGGGATTGTAGATCCAGGACCAGAGCAGGCCGACGGCGACGAAGGACATCGTCACCGGGACGAAGGCGGCGGCGCGGAAGAAGGCGCGGCCAAGCAGCGCCCGGTTCAGAAGCAGCGCCAGCCCGAGGCCGAGCGCGTTTTTCAGGACCACGACGGCAACGACGAAAATCAAATTGTTGCGCAGCGCGCCGAGGAAGGTGCGATCATGCGCCAGCCGCATGTAGTTGGAAAAGCCCGCCCATGTCGGGTCGGAAAACCCGTCCCAATTGTGCAGGCTGAGCCAGAAGCCGTTGACGAACGGCCAGAGGTAGAAAAGACCGAAGAGGATCGCGGCGGGCAGGATCATGACGAAGGCCGTAGCCCCGTCCCCGGCGTCGAAGCGCCAGGTGCCGGATCGGCTCGAAACAGGAGCCGCCTCTTGCGGTCGCGTGCTCATGTGGCCTTCGCGCCTTGCGGGGTCAGCACCAGCCCGAGCGTGTCCCTGATATAGGCGATGCTCTCGAGCGTGCTTTGCTCTGCTGTCTTCTTGGACGCATCCAGCTCGATGATGGCGAGGCCATCGTAGTTTGCCTCCAGCAGGGCGTCGGCGATGCCGGCAAGATCGACGACCCCGGCGCCGAGCTCGCAAAAGGCGCCATAGCGGTCATAGCCCTTCAGCGCCGGATCGACCCTGGTGTCCTTGAAATGCATATAGCGCACAGCCGAAATGTAGGTCTTGACCGCGTCGACCGGATCGGAATTGGTGTGGGCGAGATGCGCCGGATCGATGCACAGGCCGGCGAGGTTGGTATCCAATTCATCCATCATGCGATCGAGCTGGTCGCGGCGCTCGATGAAGGTGTCGAGGTGCGGGTGATAGACCGTCTCAATGCCAAGGTCCTTCGTCCGCCTGCCGATATCCTCGAGCGCCCGGCAGAAGGCGCGGTAGTCGTCGGCCGTGTGCGCCCCGGCAGCGGCTTCCGAGGGACCGCCGCCGAGAACCAGCACCGGTGAGCCAAAGCCCTTCAACATCCTGGTCAGCGCGACGAGCACGTCACGCTCATAAGGCCAGGCGACGGGGTTGGTGAAGATCGCATTGACGTAGAAGGAGGAGAGCTTGATGCCATATTCGCTCTGGCCTTCCGACAGCAGCGCATAGCGCCGCAAGATGTCGGTGTCGGTGGTCACCCCCATCGGCGCCTGATTGCCGAGCTGCATGTATTTGCGGGCGTACTGGTCCGACAGGCTGGTGAAGGCGAGGATCTCGAACCAGCCGAAGCCCTGGTCGGCGAGAAACTTGATGGCTGGCCTGAGCGGAAGGCCGGTCAGGTCCCAGCTGTTCAGATGGTAACCGATCGAGAAGCGCTGCCGTTCGGCGCGATGTGTCGTCATGTGTTCTCTCCGATGGGCGAGGCTGCCCGAAGCAGGCAGCCTCTGTTCTTCTTTCCTGGCGCATCAGCCCGGCTGGATGGGTGCTCGCTTGCAGGCGCTACTTCAGGGCCTCATTTGGGCGGCCAGCTGCCCTGGGCCTTGAGGTCGTCGAAGATGGTCTGGATCGATGCGGCGGCGTCTTCGGGCGTCGTGGTGCCGCCGACGATGCCGGCGATTGCCGAAGCCGTGGCGCTCGCGACCTCCGATGGCCAGATCCAGTCGAGGAACTTGATCGTGTTCGGGAAGGCCTGCTTGCGCAGTTCGACGGCATAGGCATCGTCGACCTGCGGCACGCCCTTGATCGAGGCCGCGATCGGCTGTTCCGGCGCGAGGTAGAGCGTCGCGACTTCAGGCCGTGTCAGATATTCGATGAATTTGACCGCGGCATCGAGCTTCTCGGGCGGGATCGAGGAGGCGATGCACATGCCGTTGTCGGCACCGCCGCCATGGCCAGGCGCGCCCGGCGTTCCGTCCATTTTCGGAAAGGCGAAGGCGCCCCATTTGAAGTCCTTGACGCTCGACTGGAGCGACGGGATTTCCCAGGTGCCGCCATAATACATGGCGCTCTTGCCGGCGGCGAAGGCCGCACGCATGCCGTCCTGGTCGACGGAAAGCGAATCCTTGGAAAGGATGCCATCATCGACCCATTGCTTGATCAGCTTGAACCCCTCGACATCGGGCGCGTCGGTGAACTTCGCCGTGCCCTCGAGGTTCTTCTGCGTCTTGCCGACCGGGTCGCCCGATGCCTGCGAAAAGGTCTCGAAGTACCACATCGGCCACATCACGGTGTTCGAGCCCTGATGCAGCAAAGGGATCACGCCCGCGGTCTTGAACTTCGGCACGGCTGCCTTCAGGTCGTCATAGGTTGGCGGGACAGGAATGGCGAGCTTCTGAAAGAGATCGACATTGTAGAAGATCGTCGATGTCGACAGCGTCGAGATCGGCACGCCATAGACTTGCCCGTTGACCGTGAAGGCGCCAAGTGCAGCGGCGTCGATCCTGTCCTGGAACGGCTTGATCTTGTCGGTAATCGGCATCACCAGTTTGCGCCTGACATAGGCACCATTGGTGTAGAAGGCCGGGCAGGCGATCAGATCCATTTCCTGATTTGCAAGTTTTGCGGTCATCACGCGCTGAATGGAATCGGTTTGTGGCCCCTGGGCATCCCACTCGATCGCGGCGACGTCGGGGTTGGCCTTGAGGAAGCCGTCGATAACCTGCTGCTGGATTTTCTTCTGCTCGTCCGGCGGCTGACGCGGCGCGAGTTCGTCGAGCGCCGAGCCGCCGAAAATCTTGAGCGTGATCCCTTCGGCGTGGCCGATGCCGGGCACTGTAATCAGGCCGAGGCCTAGCAGTGCGGCGGCAAGGATGGGAGCGGCGGGACGTTGTTTCGGACGATGGGTCACTCTCTGCTGAAGGGGCATCTGGCTCTCCTTTACGCCAATGCCGAGGGGCAACCTCGGGACCAATATCGTTGATGGTCATATGATCTTGGTCGCCTGTTGATGTTTTTGTCAATCGGCAAGAATGCCTATTATTTCATCGATCGCACCGCCCCCTTTCGTGTTCGGCGTGGCCCGTGCGGTGTTCGATTTGCTTGAGCATTGATCTGCAAGAATTCGGCAAACCAATTGTCGGATGCCGGCCGCTCCCGCTAAAGGCCAAGCCCCATTCGCGATCTACTTCACGCCGATGCCGGCGGTCAGGCCGCCATCGATCTTGTAATCCGCGCCAGTGCAGAAGCCGGCCTTCGACGAACACAGGAAAGCGATAAGTTCGGCCACCTCCTCCGGCTCGCCGATGCGCCCGATGGGGTGCGCTTCGCCGAAGCGCTTGTAGGCGGCCTCGACATCGGCGTCCGTGCCGTCCTCGCCGCGGGCGGCCTGCTCCAGGATCGGGGTGCGGATCGAGCCGGGGCTGACGGAATTGACGCGGATGCCGGAGCGCGCATGGTCCAGGGCCAGGGCACGCGTCAGCGCGTGGATGGCGCCCTTGGTGGTGGCATAGGCGGCGACGTTTTGCTGGCAGGCAAAGCCCTGCACCGAAGCGACGTTGACGATGGCGCCGCCGCCCCTGCGGACCATTTCCGGGATGCCGAAATGCGCGGTCAGATAGATCGACCCGACATTGATCGACATCGCCTTGTTCCAGGTCTCGAAATCGGTGCTGACGGCGGTTCCGTACGGATGCACCGCCGCCGAATTGACGACGATATCGAGGCCGCCGAACCGCTCCACGCCGGCCGCGACCGCGTCGCGAACCTGATCGGGCACGGAGACGTCGGCGCCTATGACCAGCGCCCCGGCTCCGGAGCTTTCCAGTTCCGCTTTCAGTAGAGCGTTGGCCGCGCGGTCGATGCCGCAGGCGATGATCGCAGCGCCCCCTGCAGCGAGGCGTCTGGCGGTTGCGAGGCCAATCCCGGTCGTCCCCGTCACCAAGGCAACCTTGCCGTCGAAATCCTTCATTGGGAAAACTCCTTCATTCGCTGTCCGAAACCGGTTCCTAGTTTGACACCCATTGTGGTCCAACAATAGGTTGCCATCCTCTCGCAGAAGGAAGCGGCAATGGAACAGTGCTGGCGCTGGTATGGACCAAACGACCCGGTAACGCTCGATCATGTCAGGCAGGCCGGTGCGACCGGCGTGGTGAGCGCCTTGCACGATATCTACGACGGGCGCGCCTGGCCGCTCGAGAGCATTCTGGAGCGCAAGCGTGTCATCGAGGCTGCCGGCCTGACATGGTCGGTGGTCGAGAGCATTCCGGTCCACAACTCCTTCAAGATCGGCGCGCCGGAACGCGAGCGCTACGCCGGCTACTATCGCGACTCAATCCGCGCGCTCGCCAAGGCCGGCATTGCGACGGTCTGCTACAATTTCATGCCGGTGGTCGACTGGACCCGCACGGATCTCGCCTATCGGCTGCCGACGACGGGCTATGCGCTGCGTTTCGACGCCATCGATTTCGCAGCCTACGACCTGTTCGTGCTGAAGCGCGTCAATGCCGAAGCCGGCTATACCGCTGCCCGTATCGCCGAAGCGGAAGCGCGGCTGAAGGAATTGAGCAGCGAAGCGATCGACAGGATCGAACGCAACCTGATCGCCGGCCTGCCGGCGACCGAGCGCAGCTATGACAGGGACAGTTTTCGCGAGGCCCTGGCGGACTACGATGCGATCGGACCAAAGGAGCTGCGCCAAAACCTTGCCTGGTTCCTGCGCGAGATCATTCCGGTGGCCGAAGAGGAGGGGGTGCGCATGTGCATCCATCCCGACGACCCGCCCTTCTCGCTCTATGGCTTGCCACGCATCGTTTCGACAGCCGAGGATGCGCGTTTCATCCTTAACGCCGTCGACAGCCCCGCCAACGGCCTGACGTTCTGCACCGGCTCTTATGGCACGCGCGCCGACAATGACATCGTCGCCATGGTCAAGGAATTCGCCGACCGCATCCACTTTGTCCACCTCCGCAACATCACCATCGAGGATGACGGCTCGTTCTACGAAGCCGAGCATCTCGAAGGCGGCACCGACATGGCGCATGTTATCCTCGCTCTGATGCAGGAAGAGGCGCGCCGTCGCAGGGAAGGCCGTGCCGACTGGCGCATTCCGATGCGACCAGACCATGGCCATCTGCTTGCCGACGACATCGGCAAGACCAGGATCAACCCCGGCTATTCGCTGATCGGCCGGCTGAAGGGCCTCGCCGAGCTGCGCGGCATCATGCGCGCCATCGAGCGGTTCGAGCTGGCTTGAAGCCGTCCTGCCGGTCGGCTGGCGGGATTTACAGACGATCACGCGCGATTGCGCTTCCGCTGCGACTTATACGCTGTCGCACTGGAAAGTGCGGTCCACGAGAGGCATGGCGGGTAAAGCACTTGTCGGGAAATTATTTGCCGACAGGTCATAATATGCAGCGCTGACGTTCTTCCATCCGGCCCGGATTGGACTTCCTGTTGCTTTGATCGGCACGCCTTGCGTGTCACTTTGAGATGCATTCATGCTCGAAGCTCTTGCCGGTGGTCGCTTCTACTTCTCCTAAGCCAGGGCAGAGAAAAGAAGGAAGCTGACCATGCCCAGAATTGTGCCGGTGCTTGACCTGAGCCGCCTCGAACAAGGTGCGTCCGAGTATCGTACCTTTCTCCTGGACCTGCGTACGGCAGCCCGGGACGTTGGCTTCTTCTATCTCAGCGGCCACGGAATTTCCGCCCCGGAGATCGACGACGTGCTCGATGCCTCGCGACGGTTCTTCGCGTTGCCGGAGGCCGACAAGCTGGCCATCGAAATGGTCAAATCCCAGCAGTTTCGCGGCTACACCCGCGCCGGCGGCGAACTGACCAAGGGCGCGGCCGACTGGCGTGAGCAACTCGACATCGGCGTCGAGCGCCAGCCCATAGCGCAGGGACCTGGAATTGCACCGTGGACACGGCTGCAGGGGCCGAACCAGTGGCCGTCTGCACTGCCGGAGCTCAAGCCGGCACTGCTTGCATGGCAGGCCCAGGCGACCGCGGTGGCCATTCGGCTGCTGAAAGCCTTCGCACTATCGCTCGATCAGCCCGAGGACGCCTTCGACGCGATCTATCGGGACTCGCCCAACCATCGCATGAAGATCGTCCGTTATCCCGGCCGTGACGCGACCGAAGGCGACCAGGGCGTCGGCGCGCACAAGGATGGCGGTTTCCTCACCCTGCTGCTGCAGGACGACAACAAGGGCCTGCAGGTCAAATATGACGGAAGCTGGGTGAATGTGGATCCGCTGCCTGGAACGCTGGTCGTCAACATTGGCGAACTGCTCGAACTGGCATCGAATGGGTATTTGCGTGCCACCGTTCACCGCGTCGTGACGCCGCCTGCCGGCGTCGAGCGGATCTCCGTTCCCTTCTTCTTCAGTGCGCGGCTGGACGCGACCATACCGCTTCTGACCCTACCCGAGGAATTGGCGGCCGAAGCGCGCGGGCCGGCAAGCGATCCGGACAACCCCTTGTTCCGCGATGTCGGCACCAATGTGCTCAAAAGCCGACTGCGTTCCCATCCCGACGTGGCACGCCGCCATTATGCCGATCTTCTCCAGGCCGGAGCGGCGGGCTCGTGAGCTCAGCTCTGCACGAATTTTTTCCGTTTCATATGTTTTTTGGAATGCCATTCGTCGCCAAGGCTTCGAGATAGGCGCAAAAAGGTAAAATCGTTTAGCGGTTTCCTCCCATTCCGCTGGACGGTGTTCCCCTCTGAAGGTTCAAACCTTCTTTTGGCCGGGCCGCATTCGAGCCCGGCCATTTTTTGTCCTGGTCCCGGACAGCGCAAAACCTATGCTGCAAAAGGCCGGCGTGGAGGAACAGGATATCTTCCCGAGTTGCGCGGACCGTCCGATCCTGAGTTTAGGATTCGAGCGCTAGTGCTCGACTGTATCGATCGGTCGAAACGACTTTCATGACACAAAAACAATTGCACCTCGGCGCCTTCATGCGCCCCGTCAGCCTGCATACGGGCGCCTGGCGCTATCCGGGCGCCTATGCCGACGCCAATTTCAATTTCGCGCATCTGAAGCGCTTCGCCCAGACCTTGGAGGCGGCGAAGTTCGACGCCTTCTTCATGGCCGACCATCTGGCCGTTCTCAACATGCCGATCGAGGCGCTGCGGCGCAGCCACACGGTCACCTCGTTCGAGCCGTTCACGCTTTTGTCGGCGCTCGCCGCCGTCACCGACCATATCGGGCTGGTCGCCACCGCATCGACGACGTTCGACGCGCCCTATCATGTTGCCCGCCGCTTCGCCTCGCTCGACCATATCAGCGGCGGACGCGCCGGCTGGAACATCGTCACCACGTCCAATCCGGATGCGGCGCTCAATTTCGGCCTCGACGAGCATGTCGAGCATGACGAGCGCTACCGGCGGGCCCGGGAATTCTACGATGTCGTCACCGGCCTGTGGGACAGCTTTGCCGACGATGCCTTCATCCGCGACGCCGAAAGCGGGTTCTATTTCGACCCGGCCAGGCTGCATGTGCTCGACCACAAGGGTGAGCATCTCTCGGTGCGCGGCCCACTCAACATCGCGCGGCCAATCCAGGGCTGGCCGGTCATCGTGCAGGCCGGCGCCTCGGAGGCAGGACGCCAACTGGCGGCGGAGACAGCGGAGGTCATTTTCGCCGCCCATGCCGATCTCGCGGCAGGGCAGCGCTTCTTCGCCGACGTCAAAGGCCGTGCGGAAAGGCTTGGCCGGTCGCGTGACGACATCAAGATCCTGCCCGGCGCCTTTGTCGTTGTCGGTGACAGCGTCGAGGACGCGCAGGCCAGGCGGGCGAAGCTCGACAGTCTCGTCTACTACGAGAGCGGCATCGCCTCGCTGTCGATCGCCATCGGACATGACGCGTCCGGTTTTGATCCCGACGCGCCCTTGCCCGAAATCCGCGAGACCAATGCCTCGAAGAGTGGCCGCGAGCGCGTCATCGAACTGGCACGCGAGGAGAACCTGACCGTCAGGCAGCTTGCGCAAAGGCTGGGCGGCTATTCCGGCCTTGCTTTTGTCGGCACGCCTGAAACAATCGCCGACGAGATGGAGGAATGGCTGATCGGCGAGGGTTCCGACGGGTTCAACATCATGTTTCCATACCTGCCCGCCGGGCTCGATGATTTTGCCGAGAAGGTGGTGCCGGAATTGCAAAGGCGAGGGATCTTCAGGCGGCAATATGAAGGGTCGACACTGCGCGAGAATCTCGGGCTGAAGCGTCCGCCCAACCGGTTTTTCGAGTAGAGCCTTCTTCGCAGGGAGATTTTCGATGTCGATCCAGTCCAACACCCGCATCGTGCTCGCGGCGCGGCCACAAGGCCGGCCGAAGCCGGATGATTTCCGCATCGAGACGGTTGATGTCGTCCAGCCGGGAGAGGGCGAACTGCTGCTGCAGATCCTCTATCTGTCGCTCGATCCCTATATGCGCGGGCGCATGAACGCTACGAAATCCTATGCCAGGCCCGTCGATGTCGACGGCGTGATGGAAGGCGGTACCGTTGCGCGCGTCGTGATCTCTCGCCACCCGGAATTTACCGAAGGGGATATCGTGCTGTCCCATTCCGGCTGGCAGAGTTTTGCCTTGTCCGACGGTGTGGGGCTGCGCAAGCTGGATCCCGCTGCGGCACCCATCACTACGGCGCTTGGCGTGCTCGGCATGCCGGGCTTCACGGCCTATGCCGGTCTGCTCACCATCGGGCAGCCGAAGCCTGGCGAGACGGTCGTCGTGGCGGCCGCCAGCGGCGCGGTCGGGTCGGCCGTTGGCCAGATCGCGCGCATCAAGGGCGCGCGTGCCGTCGGCATTGCCGGCGGTGCCGACAAGTGCGCCTTCGTGCGAGACGAACTCGGCTTCGATGCGGTCGTCGATCACCGTGCCGATGATTTTGCCGAGCAGTTGAAGGCAGCCTGCCCCGGTGGCATCGACATCTATTTCGAGAATGTCGGTGGTCCTGTCTGGGACGCGGTGTTTCCGCTGCTGAACGAATTTGCGCGTGTGCCGGTCTGCGGGCTGATCGCGCAGTACAACGTCATCGCGGATGCCGGCGTCGACCGGTTGCCGGTATTGATGCAGCAAGTGCTGCACCGCAGCCTGACGATCAGGGGGTTTATCCAGCGTGAATTTGTCGACCAGCGCCCGGCCTTCTATCGTGAGATGGCCGAATGGATATCGTCCGGCCGCGTCCGCTACAGGGAAGATATCGTCGATGGCATCGAAAATGCACCACAGGCCTTTCTCGGCCTTCTCGATAGCAAGAATTTCGGCAAGCTGATCGTGCGTATCGCGGAATAAATGCCGCGCAACGATCAGGCGGGGCTGCTTGGGTAATTTCTGCCGCAGCCGTGGCCGCGGGGCGTGATTGCCAGCAGCCGCCGATCAGCCGGTTGCCCCGGCTGCCGATGACGCTGAGCGGCGAGAAACGCAACTTGCCGATCTGGGCGATGGTCGCGGCGTCGCGCTCGCGCAGGCTTGGATTGCTCACGGCACGGTTTCTGTCTCGAGTGCCGGCAGTGCCGCCGCCAGCCGGTCCGCCCATTCCTCAATGCCGGACCGTGTCGACAAAAGATCCTGCCGGATCTCGACGAGGACGGCGGCGATGCCGCGATCGTCGCCATGAATGGGCACGGCGTAGTCGGCGTCGCGGCTGATTACATAGGGCACGTTGGCCGCGACATTGAGCGCCGCATCGGTGCGCAGGCCCGAAAGGATCGCTTCGGCGAGACCTCTTGCTTGGTCATGCAGCACGCCGGCATGCCAGGGCCTGCTGACGCCGAGGAAGACCGGCGTGAAAGAATGGATCGTCACGATCCGCGTCTGCCGGCCTGCTTGTGCCCGGCGGTCGAGATAAGCGGTCACCCGGTCATGGAACGGCGAAAAGATGATCTCGGCGCGCCGGGTCCGCTCCGCCGCATCGATGCCGACATTCCCGGGAATGTCGGTGTCTTCCGACAGTACCGGAATGCTGCCTGGCGTGCCCAGTGGCCGGTTGAGGTCGATCAGCAGCCGCGAATAGCCGCTGAGGAAGGCCGGAGCATCGAGCTTCGACGACAGCAGGCGGGTCACTTCGGCGGCGCCGATATCCCAGGCGATGTGGCGCTGCAGATGGTGGGCATCGAGGCCAAGCTGTCGATACTCGACCGGCATGTGGTTGGACGCATGCTCGCACAACAGCACGATATCGGAACGGCCGTGCTCGTTAAGGGCCTCCACGGCCTCGGGCCAATCTTTTTTTGTCACTGCGGTCATCAATAGAGCGTCCGGTAGAGATCGCAGATGGAGGCCGGATCGAGACCGGCAAGACGCTCGGCTTCATGTCGCTTGAGGCCGACGAAGGTTTCGATGAAGACGGGCGCGAACCATCCCGTCACGGTGCCGTCGGCCAGCAGCGCGTCCAGTGCCGCGGGCAGGGTTTCGGGCAGGCGCACCAGACCAAGACTTGCCCGCTCCGCCTCGCTCATCAGTGTCGGGTCGCCGGTGACCAAAGGTGGCGACGGCAGGCCCGCCTTCAGCCCTTCCAGCCCGGCGCGGATGATCGCCGCCAGCGACAGATAGGGATTGCCGGTGGCGTCGGCGGCCCGGTATTCGATGTTGTATTGCCGCGCCGGATCCCGTCCGCCGATCGTCACCGTCGGGCAGATGCGCAGCGACGCCTCGCGGTCGCGGTCGGCAAGCCAGGTGTAGGAAGAACTCCAGCTGTGCGGCTTCAGCCGGTAGAAGGACGACACGCTCGACGCCGTCATGGCGGTCATCCCAGGCAGATGGCGCAGCACGCCGGCACAGAAGGCGCCCGCTTTGGCGGAAAGGCCGCCCGCCAGTGCCGGATCGTAAGTCATCGGCTTGCCGGCCTCGTCGACGAAGCTGAAATGGATGTGGACGCCGTTGCCAACGGCGGTTGGCGCTGTCTTGGGGGCGAAGCTCGCACGCCAGCCGGCATTGCGCGCCAACTCGCGCGTGATTTCGCGGATGGCGACGGCGCGGTCGGCCGCCGTCAGCGCGTCCGCCGGCTCGTGCGTCACCTCGAACTGCTCGTCGCCGAATTCGGCGATGACCACCTCGGGCACGACGCCGGCTTCCTCGAGCGCCGCCATCAGATTCGGCGCGAAAGGATCGGCGCGGCGCAGTGCGGCGAAAGACATTGAATGCGCCTGTGCGAAGCCGCCGTCGGCGACGTTGAATTCATGCTCGAAGGCGGCGATGACCGACAGGCCGGTTGCGGCTTTCAAATCGGCCAGCGCGTCTTTGAGCATCGTGCGGGTGCAGCCGAGCCATGGGCTGCCGTCGAGCTCGACGATGTCGCCGGCGACCATATCGAATGGCGTTGCCGATCCGGTGCGTGTCGTGCGAAAGCGCGCCTCGAGATCGGGGATCAGCCGCAGGTCGCCCGACGAGCCCCAGGGGTTGGGATCGACGATCGAGTTGAACGGTGTCAGCGACAGATTGGCCTGCAGCCAACCGACGCCGGTCGTGGCGGTCTTCTGCAACTTGCTTTCGGCAACGAAACGGCCCCGCGTGACGGCGGAGAGATCCGTGGTGACGACGGCAACCAGAGGCTCGACAGTCGACGTCATGCCGGTTTTCCCAAAGCGTTGAAGCGGTCGACGACCGTGTCGGTGTCAGCCACCCAGCAGTAGCCGCCGAAGGCCTTGAGCGCGATGTCGTGGCGTTCCTGGGTGATGGTGGCGCAGGCATCCGATACGCAGGTGACAAGATAGCCGCGGTCGGCGCCGTCGCGCACCGCCATGTCGACGCATTGATCGGTCAGCACGCCGACCACGACGAGATAGCGGATGCCGAGGTTCTTGAGGAGATAGTCGACATTGGTCGAATTGAAGATGCCCGACGACGTCTTCGGCAGCATGATCTCGTCGCCAACCGGCGCCAGCGATCCCACCGGCAGTCCTTCGGGGAGACTGGGCGCAACATGGATCGGTGTCAGCTTGTGGTCGAGCGAGCGCTCACGGCCGTCTTCGGTCAGGCTCTGAATGATGGTGTGCAGCACCTCGACGCCATTGGCCCGCGCCGCCGCCAGCAGGCGCTCCTGGTTGGGGATCGTCTGCGAGGATGTCTGCCGGTAAAAATAATGATCGGGGCCACGTTCCGGATGCGACGGATCGGCGCCCGGCTCCAGCCAGATGCGCTGCATGTCGACGAGCAGCAGTGCCGTTTCGCCGGCACGGAAGGCTTCGTCTCGTTTGGGTAGGGCCTGGGTCATGCTTTGTCGTCCTGCTTTGCTGATTTGGGTCCCGGTATCTTGCGGGGGCCGGGTGTCTTGCGCGCGCCGTTCTCTTGCGGTTCGCTGTCGAGCGTCACGGCATTGGCATGCCGCACCTTTTCGAGTCGCTCGATGCGGGCGCGGGCCTCGTCGCCCAGCGTCGAAACGATATGGGCGACCAACGCTTCCATCTGTGCGATCGCCGGCGCCAGCGTGTCGTAAGGTGAGGCGACTTCGAGCGGGCTGACGATGGTGACTTCGGCGAGATCTGATATCGGCGACAGCCATTGGTCGGTGAACAGGAGGATGCGCACATCGAGCGCCGCCGCCTGTTTTGCATAGGCCATCACATCGAGTTGGTAGCGGCGGTAGTCGAAGACGACGAGCACGTCGCGCCGGCCGAGGTCGGCCAGCGTGTCGAAGATCTGCGGAGAGAGCACGCCGAGATCGCGAACCCCGGAGCGGAACTGCACGAGATAGCCGGCCAGCATGCCGGCGATGTGGCGGCTGAACCGGCCGCCAACCATCACGATCTCGCCCTTGGCCTCCATCAGCAAGCGGGCCGCCCGCTCGTAAGTCTGGACGGGTGTCGCGGCGGTGGCTTTCTGCAAGGCCGTGGTGACGCTATCGAGATAGGCTAGCACGGCGCTGTCGTTGGAACCGCTCTGCCGCTTGGCCTCCATCATCAGCAGCGGCGAGTGCAGTCTTGCCTCGACTTCGGCCAGAAGCCTCGCCTGGAAATCCGGAAACCCTTCATAGCCGAGCTTCATCACCAGCCGCACCACGGTTGGATCGCTGACGCCAGCGCGCCGGGCGAGCGATGAGGCGGTGCCGAGGCCGGAGGTCGGATAGTCCGTCAACAGCAGTCGGACGATCTTCTCCTCCGACGGCGTCAGCGCAAGATCCCCGCGCATCAGAACATCGCGTATCGCCATGGGCCTCCCCGGAATCCGTGTTCTCTTGTTTTGTCGAGTTTATTACAGAGATTTAAATCTCGGTCAATAATGAAGAGATGTTGACATTGCGCGATCGCTGGCCCTACCTTGTCGAAAAGCAGCCAAGAGACTGTGGGGAACAGCCATGCGAAATGGAAGCGACGTCATCGTCGTCGGTGCCGGTATTGTCGGATCGAGCGCGGCCTATGATCTGGCCAAAGCCGGTGTGAAGGTCACGCTGGTCGAGCAGACCCATCCCGCCGGCGGCCCGTCGGGCAGATCGTCGGCGCTGCTGCACGCCTTCTACCTGATGCCGGAACTGTCGCAGGTATCCATCCGTGGCCGAGAGATCCTGGTGTCGCTGCCCGAAATCGCGGGCGAAGGATCCTTTGTCACCGAAATCGGCATGATGTGGGTCTGCGGCAACGACAACAAGGCGAGCTGGACGTCGGCAGCCGAACGCATCCGCGGCGAGGGCGCGCGCATCGAGACATTGTCGCCGCAGGCCTTTGCCGATGCCGCACCGGGCTTTGCCCTGGACAATCTCGCCGTCCTGGTATCCGCGCAATCCGGTGCGCGACAGCGCGCCGACCTGGAACTTTGCCGTCGTGCATTGTCATGGACATCCGGTGCCGCTCGACGATCACGGCACCACCCGGCATCTCCTGCAGCTTGTCGATGTGCTGGAGAAGGATCGCGACGATCGCTGGCGCATGCGTGAGCTCGGACCAGGCGGCATGGAGCGGCGCATACCTGGTATCATAGGGTTTGACCTGCCGATCGGGCGGCTCGAAGCCAAGTTCAAGATGGGCCAGGATGAGTGCCACCACGACACAGGCGGAGCCATCAGGGTGCTGGAGCAAAACGATCCGGCGCTGGCAACGATGATGAAGGCACACAACGCGCATCGCCAGGACTGACCGCCTGCATGCGGCAAGGAAAAGAAAAATGATCCCCAATCTCAACATCGTGCCCTTCGTCAGCGTCGACCATATGATGAAGCTGGTGCTGAAGATCGGCGTCGAACGCTTCCTCGTCGAACTCGCCGGCTACATCGAGGATGATTTCCGCCGCTGGGAGCTGTTCGACAAGACGCCGCGCGTCGCCTCGCACAGCGCCGAGGGTGTCATCGAACTGATGCCGACCAGCGACGGCGAGGTCTACGGCTTCAAATATGTCAACGGCCATCCCAAGAACATGCGCGAGGGACGCCAGACCGTGACCGCCTTCGGCATGCTCGCCGACGTCCACAATGGCTACCCGGTATTGCTGTCCGAAATGACCATCCTGACGGCGCTGCGCACGGCGGCGATGTCGGCTCTGGCCGCCAAGTATCTGGCGCCGGCCGGCTCCAGCTGCATGGCGCTGATCGGCAACGGCGCCCAGGCCGAATTCCAGGCGGTGGCCTTCAAGGCGCTGCTCGGCGTCGACAGGCTGAGGCTTTACGATATCGACCGCACGGCCACCGAAAAATGCATCCGCAATCTCGCCGGTCTCGGCTTCGACATGGTCGCCTGCGGCACCGCGCAGGAGGCGGTCGAGGGGGCTGACATCATCACCACCGTCACCGCCGACAAGCAGTACGCCACCATCCTCACCGACAACATGGTCGGCTCCGGCGTGCACATCAACGCGGTCGGCGGCGACTGTCCCGGCAAGACCGAATTGCACCGTGATATCCTGCTGCGCTCCGACATCTTCGTCGAATATCCGCCGCAGACCCGCATCGAGGGCGAGATCCAGCAGCTTGCGCCGGATCATGAGGTGATCGAGCTGTGGCAGGTGATGTCAGGCGCCGTGCAAGGCCGGCGCGATTCCGGCCAGATCACGCTGTTCGATTCGGTCGGCTTCGCCATCGAGGATTTTTCGGCGCTGCGCTATGTCAGGGATCAGCTGCGCTCGACCGGCCTCTACCAGGAACTCGACATGCTGGCCGACCCCGACGACCGCGCGACCTGTTCGGCATGCTGTTGAGGGCGGCCCAGCAGGGTTGAGGCATAGAGTGTTCAGCCAGCCGAACCCCACATGGCATCCGGCACCACCACCAGCTTGCCGACGAAATCCTTGGCAATGAAATCCGCCTGCGCATGGTGGAAATCGGAGAGCTTGTAGACGCCACCGACCAGCGGCCGGATTTTCTTCGCCTCGATGTAACCAACGATGCGACGGAAATCCGCGCGCGTGCCCTGGCTCGAACCATGCAACTGCAACTGCTTGAGATACATGGTCCTGAGATCGAGTTGCACGACCGGACCGGCAATCGCGCCCGCGGTCGTGTAGCGGCCTTCGGGCCTGAGAATACGCAAGAGGTCGTTGAAGATCGCGCCGCCGACCAGGTCGGCCACCACGTCGATCGGTTGGCCGCCGGTCGCTTCAATCACGGCTTGCGGCAGGTCTGCGACGCCACGGGTGATGACCGCCTCGGCGCCGATGTCCAGCACCGCCTGTTCCTTGCCCTTGCCGACGACGGCATAGGGAATGGCGCCGCGCGCCCGTGCCAGTTGCACGATGCCGGAACCGACGCCGCCCGAGGCGCCGGTGACCAGCACGCGCTCGCCGGCCTTCAAGCCGGCGCGCTCCAGCATCTGTTCGCCGGTCAGGTAAGCGCAGCAGAAGGTGGCGAGTTCGACGTCGCTCATGTCGGTATCGACGACATGCGCATTCTCGGCCGGCACGGCCTGGTATTCGGCGTAGCCGCCGTCGCGGCCATGGCCCATATAGTCGATGTCGGCGAGCGAATCGTCGTCGCGATTGTAGATGGAGAAATCGACCATCACCCGTTCGCCGATACGCTCCGGCGACACGCCTTCGCCGACGGCGGCGATGGTACCGACGGTGTCGGTGCCCTGGATGCGCGGGAAAACAAGCGTGTTGCCCTGGCGCCGCCATGTCGACACGGCGGCAGCGTCCTCCTCCGTGCCATAGGCGCCCTGGCGCACCCAGACATCGGTGTTGTTCATGCCGCAAGCGCTGACCTTGACCAGCACTTCACCTGGCGCAGGCGCGGGCACTTTCACATCGCTGCGGTAGACGAGTTTTTCCGGCCCGCCGTGCCCGACAAGCAGCACGGCGGCCATGGTGGCGGGGAGGGTTCTGGTCATGGCATTCATAGTCGATCTCAGAGATTGGCAAACACGCTCTTGACCGCATCGGCGGTCTTCGACACGACGATGTCGGCTTCCTCGCGGGTCAGGCAGAGCGGCGGCGCGAAGCCAAGAATGTCGCCCTGCGGCATGGCGCGGCCGATGACGCCGCTTGCGGCAAGCGCTGTCGCCACCTGCGGTCCGATCTTCTGCGAAGCGTCGAAGAACACCCGGTCGTCCTTGTCGGCAACGAATTCCACCGCTGCCAGCATGCCGTCGCCGCGGACGTCACCGACATTCTTGTGGCCGCCGACCGCCTTGGCCAGCTCGGCGCGGAAATAGGCGCCGGTCTCCTTGGCATTTGTCACAAGATCCATCTCGTCGATCAGCTCGAGATTGGCGACGCCGGCGGCAACGCAGATCGGATGTGCCGAATAGGTCCAGCCATGGCCGAGCGAACCGAGCTTGTCGGAGCCCTCAACCAGCACCTGCCACATCTTGTCGGCGACGATGACGCCCGACAGCGGCGCATAGGCCGAGGTCAGGCCTTTGGCGATGGTGATCAGGTCCGGCTTGATGCCGTAATGGTCGGAGCCGAACATGGTGCCCAGTCGGCCGAAGCCCGTCACCACTTCGTCGGCGACCAGAAGCACGTCGTACTTCTTCAACACCGCCTGGATCTTTTCCCAATAGCCGGCCGGCGGCGGCACGATGCCGCCGGTGCCGAGGATCGGCTCGCCGATGAAGGCAGCGACGGTTTCCGGGCCTTCGGCCAGGATCATCTCCTCGAGCTTGTCGGCACAATGCTGCGAAAACTGCTCCTCGCTCATCGAGCGGTCGGCGCGGCGGAAGTAGTAGGGTGCCTCGGTGTGCAGGATCGGCGCGCGCGGCAGGTCGAAGGCGTTGTGGAACAGGTCGAGCCCGGTCAGCGATCCCGTCATCACGCCCGAGCCGTGATAGCCGCGCCAGCGCGAAATGATCTTCTTCTTCTCCGGCCGGCCGAGCACGTTGTTGTAGTACCAGATCAGCTTGATGTTGGTTTCGTTGGCATCCGAACCGGAGAGGCCGAAATAGACCCGCGACATGCCCTGCGGCGCGCGATCGATGATCATCTTGGCCAGCGTGATCGAGGCCTCGGTACCGTGGCCGACATAGGCGTGGTAATAGGCGAGGTTCTTCGCCTGGGCGGCGATGGCGTCAGCGATCTTCTGGCGGCCGTAGCCGACATTGACGCAATAGAGCCCGGCGAAGGCATCGAGGCTCTTCCTGCCATTGTTGTCCCACACGGTGACGCCTTCACCGCCGGCCATGATGCGTGTCGGGCTTTCGCCCCGCGCATGCGTGCCCATATGGGTCGAGGGATGGAAGAAGTGGTCGCGATCCCAGGCGGCGAGTTCGTTGGACTGGTCGAGCATTTTTTAACTCCTTGAGGGATGGCAGGACGAACCTAGGCGACGTCCAGACAGAGATACTTCAGATCGGTGAAGGCTTCGAGCCCGTGGCGCGAGCCTTCGCGCCCGATGCCCGATTGCTTGACGCCGCCGAACGGGATCGGCGCGCCGGTGATCTTGACGCGGTTGATGGCGACCATGCCGTAGTCGAGCGCGCGGCCCATGCGCTGCTGCCGGCCACCATTCTCGGTCACGACATAGGCGACGAGGCCATACTCGGTGGCGTTGGCGCGGGCAATCACGTCATCCTCGCTGTCGAACGGCGTCACGGCGGCAACCGGGCCAAACGTCTCCTCGCGCATGATCAGCGCTTCGTCACTGACATCGGCCAGCAGCGTCGGCTGGTAGAACAGCGGGCCGGCCTGGTGCCGCTTGCCGCCGGTGAGGCAGCGCGCGCCGTGAGCGATGGCATCGGCGACCTGTTCCTCCACCTTCTTGATGGCGCGCTCATGCATCAGCGGCCCGATGTCGATCTTCTCGGCTAGGCCATTGCCGGTCCGCAGCGTCTCGATGCGCTTGGCGAAGGCGGCGCAGAACCGATCGTAGATCGGACGCTGGACGTAGATGCGGTTGGCGGCGAGGCAGTCCTGGCCCGACGTGGCGAATTTGGCGTCGATGGCGATATCAACCGCTTTGTCCAGATCTGCATCGGCAAAGACGATCAGCGGGGCATGACCGCCAAGCTCCATCACCAGCCGCTTCATGGTCGGCGCGCTCTGGGCGGCGATCAGCCGGCCGATCTCGGTCGAGCCGGTGAAGCTCATGGCACGCACGCGCGGATCTTCGCACATCCGGCCGACGATCGTCGAAGCCTTGCCGGTGACGATGTTGAAGACGCCCACGGGCAGGCCGGCGCGTTCGCCGAGTTCGGCCAGCGCCAGCGCCGACAGCGGCGTTTCCGAGGACGGATGCGCGACGATGGTGCAGCCGGCGGCAAGGGCGGCGGCCGCCTTACGGGTCAGCATGGCCGCCGGAAAATTCCACGGCGTGACGACGCCGACGACGCCGAGCGGCTCGCGCCGCACCATCATCTCGGCGTTCGGCAGATGGCTGGTGACGCTCTCGGCGTTCAGGCGTTTTGCTTCTTCGGCATACCATTCGACGAAGGAGGCGGCGTAGTCGATCTCGCCCAGCGATTCCTGCAGTGGCTTGCCCTGTTCAAGCGTCATCAGCAGAGCCAGATCATCCTTGGCGCCGACGATCAGCTCGAACCATTTTCGTAAAATTGTCGAGCGCTCCTGCGGCAACAGCGCCCGCCAGGCCGGGAAGGCGCGCGCCGCGGCATCGATCGCCTTTGTCGTCTGCCGGCCATCGAGCGCGGCGACGAAAGCGACGGTCGTGCCGGTGGCCGGATCGGTGACCTCGAAGCTTTCGGCAGCCTCGCTTGCGGTCCAGTGGCCATCGACATAGGCGAGTTCGCGCAGCAGCCGGCGGTCGGCGAGGCCGTCGAGCGCTTCATGGCGATGCGAGCGGGCGAAATGCGCGGACATGGTCAAAGCCTCCCGGTTCGGACTGATAAGGGAAGACTATCCGCCCGATGCAGATAGAGAGGCTGTTTGGAAGTCCTGACGTAGAGAGACTCTCTCTATCGGGTTGCCCGGCGAGAGAATCTCTCCGCTCCTACGACGACGCCGGCAAAAGCTCTGCGATGGGCAGCGCCACCTGGTCCTTCACGGTCTTGATGACGATGTAGGTGAAGTAACGATCGATGCCGATCTCGCGGTCCAGCAAGCCATCGACCAGCCGCTGATAGGCGTCGATGTCGCGCGCCATTACCTTCAACAGATAGTCGACGCCGCCGCCGACAGACCAGCAGGCGACGATCTCGGGAACATCGCGTATAACGCGCTCGAAGCGGTCGAAATCGGCCTGGCGGTGGTTTGCCAGCGTCACCTCCATCAGCACGGTGGCAACGGGTGCCACGACGCGCATGGCGATCCTGGCGTGATAGCCCGAGACGATGCCGGCCTTTTCCAGCTTGCGCAACCGCATCCAGCACGGCGTCGGAGACAGGCCGACCTGCTCGGCCAGCGCCAGCTTGGTGATGCGTCCGTCGCGCTGGATGGCGTCGAGGATTTTCAGGTCGATCGGGTCGAGTTTCGCTGATGTCATCAGGGCTCACTTTTTCGTCCGAATACCATGACGGCGCATTATTTCGATTGTCAATTGCACTGATTTCGATCTCTAATAAGTCATGACATTGTGGCAACCCGATCCCGCGCTTATCCGACGGCCGGCCTATCAGTCGCTGGCCGACCAGTTCGCGCGCGCCATCCATGACGGACGCCTTGCCAATGGCGCGCGGTTGCCGACCCATCGCAGGCTGGCCGACGACCTCAAGCTTTCGGTGCAGACGGTTAGCCGCGCCTATGAGGAACTGATCCGCCGCGGCCTGATTTCGGGCGAGATCGGCCGCGGCAGCTTCGTCCAGACGCAGCGCCGCGAGCCCGAGCCGCCCTATCTGCCGGAGCGGCTCGGTGAAGTCATCGACCTTTCGATCCTGAAACCGGTCTGCGAGCCGATGCATCTTGAGCGGCTGAAGCAGGCACTGGGATGGCTGGCTGAGAACCTGCCGTCGAGTTCTGCACTTTCGTTCCGGCCCAACATGGTGTTTCCCCGCCACCGCGCGGGGGCGGTCGAATGGTTGAGACTGTGCGGCCTCGATGCTTCGCCGCAGAACGTCAGCCTGACTAACGGCGCCACCGCCGGCATGACAGTGGCGCTGATGAGCGTCGCGCCGCCGGGCTCTACGGTCGCCACGGAGGCGATCGGCCACCATACGCTGGTGCCGTTGGCACGCTATCTCGGCTTCAACCTGGAAGGCCTGCCGATCGACGACAACGGCCTGATTCCGGAAGCGCTGGACGAGGCCTGCCGGCTTTCCGACATCCGCGCGGTCTTCGTTCAGCCCTCGGTCATCAATCCGACGGCGACGCTGATGGATGCGCGGCGGCGAGAAGAGATCGCGGCGGTCGCGCGCAAGCACGATATCGCCATCATCGAGAACGATGTGCTGGGTCCGCTGGTCGAAGACCGGCCGCCGCCGGTTGCCGCGTTCGCGCCGGAGCGCACGCTCTACGTCACCTCCTTCACCAAGATCACCGTGCCCGGCCTGCGCATCGGCTATCTGGCCGCACCCGACCGCTACGTCGCCGCCGTCGCCAACCGGCATCTGGTTTCGAACTGGATGGCGACGCCGCTGGTGGCCGAGATCGCCACCAAATGGGTGACCGACGGCACGGCGATGGAGCTTGTCCACTGGCAGCGCGCGGCTTTGCGGCGCCGGCAGGATATTGCAGCGCAGGTGCTGGCGGGGGTCGACTATCGCGCCCGGCGAGACGGGCTGCATGTCTGGCTTCAACTGCCCGCGGACCGTGCCGAGGAAAGCTTTGTCGCCCAGGCCCGCCTGCAAGGCGTGGCTATCGCGCCCGGAACATCCTTCCGTATTTCGGGTGCGCCCTGGCATCCGGCGGTGCGTATCTCGCTGGGTTCGACCACCGAGGGGGAACTGCGCGCCGGCCTCGGCGTTGTCACCAAGCTGCTGCTTGGCGATCCGGAGCATCTGCTGCTCGCAATCTAGCCCGGTTTGCCCGGAAATTGTGCGGAATCAGAATAATTGTCATGATATTATTTTCCCAATTGACATGATTTGGCGCGTTCCGCATCGTTAAGGGGCACAGGCTTCTCCAGCACGGGGAAATACATTTGTCCGCATCAGCGCCCATCATCAAGATCGACAGCATCTCGAAAAGCTTCGGCAGCTTCAAGGTGCTGGACGGCCTGTCGATGCAAGTCATGCCCGGCGAGAAGCTGGCACTGATTGGCCCGTCGGGTTCGGGCAAGACGACGATCCTGCGCATCCTGATGACGCTGGAGCGCATCGATGGCGGTCATATCCAGATCGACGGCGAGCAGCTCTATCACATGGAGCGCAATGGCCAGCTGTTGTCCGCCGATGAGCGGCATCTGACAAGGATGCGCCAGAAGATCGGCATGGTGTTCCAGCTGTTCAACCTGTTTCCGCACAAGTGCGTCATGGACAATGTCACGCTGGCGCCGATGCTGACCAAGGGCACGCCGCGTGCCGCCGCCGAAAAGCGGGCGATGGAACTGCTCGAAATGGTCGGCATGGCCGACAAGGCCAAGAACATGCCGGCGCAGCTGTCCGGTGGACAGAAGCAACGCGTGGCGATCGCTCGGGCGCTGGCGCTGTCGCCGAAGATCATGCTGTTCGACGAGGTGACGTCGGCGCTCGATCCAGAGCTGGTCGAGGAGGTGATGAACGTCATGCGCAAGCTCGCCGCCGAGACCGACATGACCATGCTGCTGGTCACCCACGAGATGGGCTTTGCCCATGATTTCGCCGACCGGGTGCTGTTCTTCGATCGCGGCAGGATCGTCGAAGAAGGCAAACCGGACGAGATTTTCCGCAATCCCAAGCAGGAGCGCACGCAAGGTTTCCTGAAGAAGATCATCGCGGCCGGACATCGGGTCTGACCGCAATGCCCAGGGCGACGAAGTCGTCCCGAGGCGGCGAGGGCCGCCATGCAACAAAGCAAGACAAGAAACAAGGAGTTGGGAACAATGAACAAACTTGGCATTCTGGCCGGCGTTGCCGGTCTTGCACTGACGGCGGTGCTGGCCGCCTCGATCCCCGGTTCGGCCGATGACAGCAAGCTCGAGCAGCTCAAGGCGCAAGGTTTCGCCCGCCTCGCTATCGCCAACGAGCCGCCCTATACGGCGGTCGCCGCCGACGGCAAGGTTTCGGGTGCCGCGCCTGATGTGGCCCGCGAGATATTCAAGCGGCTCGGCGTCGCCGACGTTGCCGCTTCGATCTCCGAATATGGCGCCATGATCCCCGGCCTGCAGGCCGGTCGCTTCGATGTCGTCACCGCCGGCCTGTTCATGAAGCCGGAGCGCTGTGCTGCGGTCGCCTATTCGGAACCCGTGCTGTGCGACGCCGAGGCGATGCTGGTGAAGAAAGGCAATCCAAAGGGCTTCAAGAGCTATGAGGATGTCGCCAAGGATACGACTGCGACCATCGGCGCGCCGGGCGGCGGCACCGAGGAGAAGCTCGCGCTCAATGCCGGCGTGCCACGCGATCGCGTCATCGTCGTGCCGGATGGCCAGAGTGGCGTGAAGATGCTCCAGGATGGCCGCATCGACGCTTATTCGCTACCCGTCCTGTCGATCAATGATCTGGTCAAGAAGGCCAACGATCCGAACCTCGAAGTCATCGCTCCGGTGCAGGGCGCACCGGTCTATTGCGACGGCGCCGCTTTCAAGAAGGGCGACGAGGCACTGCGCGACGCCTTCGATGTGGAACTGGCCAAGATGAAGAAATCGGGCGAGTTCGCCAAGATCATCGAGCCCTACGGCTTCTCGGCGGCAGCCGCGATGTCGACCAGCCGCGACAAGCTCTGCGCGGCGAAGTGATCCTTCCTTCTCCCCGTTCAACGCGGAGAAGGTGTCACGAAGTGACGGATGAGGGGCGGCGCCAAACCTTCGCAAGTTCGCGCCGCCCCTCATCTGCCTGCCGGCATCTTCTCCCCGTAAACGGGGAGAAGATGCTAAACCCAACGTTGGAAACCGAATGACCCAGTGGTCCGGCTATTTCGGCCTGATATTGCAGGGAGCGCTTGTCACCATCGAGCTGACGCTGATGGGGTCGGTGCTGGCGCTGATCATGGCCTTCCTCGCCGGCATGGGGCGCGTGTCGCGCTTCTTTGCGCTGCGTTGGTTGGCCACCGCCTACATCGAGTTCTTCCGCGGCACCTCGATCTTCGTGCAGTTGTTCTGGGCCTATTTCGTGCTGCCCTTCATCGGCATTTCGCTGACCCCGTTGCAGGCCGGCGTGCTGGCGCTCGGCCTCAATGTCGGCGCCTACGCCGCCGAAGTGGTGCGCGGTGCCATCCAGTCGATCGGCCGCGAACAGTATGAGGCCTGCACAGCGCTCAATCTCGGCCGCTGGCAAGGCATGCGCCACATCATCCTGCCACAGGCGCTGCTGGTGATGCTGCCGACCTTTGGCAACAATGCCATCGAATTGCTCAAGGCGACCGCCGTGGTGTCGCTGATCTCGCTCACCGACCTGACCTTCCAGGCGCAGGTGGTGCGCGCCCAGACCGGCAACACCCTGGTGCCGTTCACCACCATCCTGATCATCTATTTCATCCTCGCCCTGCTCATCTCGTGGGGCGTGCGCTCGCTGGAACGACGCATGGCGCGCGGCCTCGACGGGGTGCGTGCCTGATGGCCAACTCCCTTCTGATAAATTGGGCCTACTGATGGAATGGGATTGGAATTTCGTCTGGGAAATCATGCCAACGCTGATCCAGGGCGTGAAGATCACCATCCTGGCGACGCTGCTCGGCTCGGTGCTGGCGGCGATCGTCGGGCTGGGCATTGCGCTGGCGCGCCGCTCGCCCAACAAGGCGTTGTCGCGCACGGTCGGCTGGGCGGCTGAATTCATCCGCGGCACGCCGCTGCTGGTGCAGCTCTATTTCATCTTCTACGTGCTGCCCGACATCGGCATCCTGCTGCCGCCGCTGGTCGCCGGTGTCATCGGGCTCGGGCTGCACTACGGCACCTACACGGCTGAGGTGTATCGTGCCGGCATCGACAATGTGCCGCGCGGCCAATGGGAGGCCGCCAAGGCGTGCAATCTGAGCGCCAGTCAGACCTGGACCCACATCATCGTTCCGCAGGCCATCCCACCGATGATTCCGGCGCTCGCCAATTACTTCATCGCCATGTTCAAGGAAACGCCGCTGCTGTCGGCAATCACCGTGCTGGAACTGATGAACCAGGCCAAAAGCGTCGCCAACACCTACTATCGCTATATCGAGCCGATCACCCTGGTCGGTGCTTTCTTCCTGGTCATCAGTCTGTTTTCGGTCGTGTTGCTGCGCTGGCTGGAACGCCGCTACGGCAAGATCGAGAGGTAGCCGATGAAACCCTTGCCCGAGATCAAGGTGTATCCGAAACGGCCGGCACTGGATGCGCGTCCTCTGGAGCGGCGCGTCGGCCTGATCATCCTGGCCACCGACCACACCAGCGAACCGGATTTCCGCCGCATGGTGGCGAGCGAACGCGTCGGCGTCTATGTCGCGCGCATTCCCTATGCCAACCCGACGACGCCCGAAAACCTGCGCAAGATGCAGCCGGCGCTGACGGCGGGCGCGGCCCTGATCCTGCCGGATGAGCCACTCGATGCCGTCTGCTATTCCTGCACTTCGGCCTCGGTGGTGATCGGCGATGCCGAGATCGAGGCGGCGATCCAGGTCGCAAAGCCCGGCGTGCCGGTAATCACCCCGCCGATGGCGGGCGTGCGCGGGCTGCGTGCGCTGGGCGCAAGCAAGATCAGCATCCTCACTCCCTACACGGTCGAGACATCCAGGCCGATGGCCGCCTATTTCGCGGCGCACGGCTTCGAGATCGCCAGCTTCACCTGCCTCGGTTTCGAGGACGACCGCGAGATGGCGCGCATCGCACCGGCGGCCCTCGTCGAACTGGCGCGTGAGGCGACCGACGCCAGCGCCGATGCGCTGTTCGTCTCCTGCACGGCGCTGCGTAGCGCCCTCGCCGTCACCGGCATGGAAAAAACTATTGGACGTCCCGTGGTGACCAGCAACCAGGCGACCGCCTGGAATTGTCTGCGGCTGTGCGGAGATGACACGCCGCATCCCGAATTCGGCCGTCTGATGACGCAGCCATTTGCCGCCTGATTGATGATCATGACACAGGTCACTCTTGAGCACATTCGCGCCGCGCGTGAGCGCATTGCCGGCAAGGTCGAGCGCACGCCGACCGTGCTGTCCCAAAGTCTTTCCGAAGAGCTGGGCGTCCCCGTCCACCTCAAGCTCGAACACCGGCAGACCACCGGCAGCTTCAAGCTGCGCGGCGCCTCGAATGCCGTCGCTTCGCTCAGCACCGCGGAGAAGACGCGTGGCGTGGTCGCGGCCTCGACCGGCAACCACGGCCGCGCGCTGGCGCATGCGGCGAAGCTTGAGGGCATGCGCGCGGTGATCTGCATGTCGCGGCTGGTGCCTGAAAACAAGCTCGACGAGATCCGCCGGCTGGGCGCGGAGGTTCGCATTATCGGCAACAGTCAGGACGATGCCCAGCAGGAGGTCGATCGGCTGGTGGCGCAAGAGGGGCTGGTTATGCTGCCGCCCTTCGACCATCCCGACATTGTCGCCGGGCAAGGCACGCTCGGGCTTGAGATGATCGAACAGGCTCCGGATGCTGCCCTCGTCCTGGTGCAGTTGTCGGGTGGCGGGCTCGCCTCAGGCGTTGCCGCGGCCATCAAAGGCGTCAGCCCCGGCACAAAGATCATCGGTGTCTCGATGGCTCGTGGCGCGGCGATGAAGGCCAGCCTCGATGCCGGCCGCCCGGTGCTGGTGGAAGAATTGCCGACGCTGGCGGATTCGCTCGGCGGCGGCATCGGCCTCGACAACCGGCTGACCTTCGCCATGTGCCGCGACCTGCTCGATGGTATCGTCCTGCTTAGCGAGGACGAGATCGCCGCCGGCATCCGTCACGCCTATGCGCGCGAACGCGAAATCGTCGAGGGCGCCGGCGCGGTCGGCATCGCCGCGCTGCTCGCCGGCAAGGTCAGGTCGGACGGGCCGGTGGTCGTGCTTCTCTCCGGCCGCAACATCGATATGGACGCGCACCGCAGGATCGTCTGCGGCGAGGCGCCATCGCTCAAGGAGCACGCCGCATGAGCCGGATGACGATCCTCACCGAGCAAGAATTGCGCGCGATCGTGACACTCGATCTCGATGCAGTCGCCTGCGTCGAAAACGCCTTCCGTGCGCTTGCCACCCTGCCGGTGGCGATGCCGCCGATCCTGCGGCTCGACATTCCCGAGCATCGCGGCGAGGTCGACGTGAAGACCGCCTACGTGCCTGATATCGACGGTTTCGCCATCAAGATCAGCCCCGGCTTCTTCGACAATCCGAAGCTCGGCCTGCCCAGCGTCAACGGCATGATGGTGCTGCTGTCGTCCAAAACCGGGCTGGTCGAAGCACTGCTGCTCGACAACGGCTATCTCACGGATATCCGAACCGCTGCTGCCGGCGCCGTCGCCGCCAAACATCTGTCGCGGCAGGACTCGTCAGTTGCCGCGATCTTCGGCGCCGGCGTCCAGGCCGGGTTGCAATTGGAAGCCCTGATGCTGGTGCGGCCGATTTCCGAGGCGCGCATCTGGGCGCGCGATGTGGCAAAGGCCGAGGCAACCGCCGGAGCCCTGCGCGAAAAGCTCGGCATTCTCGTGCATGCCGAGCCCGACGCGGCAAACGCAGTTGTCGGCGCCGACATCATCGTCACCACCACGCCTTCGACCGAGCCGCTGATCAAGGCGGGTTTCGTTTCCGCCGGCCAGCACATCACGGCGATGGGCTCCGACGCCGAGCACAAGAACGAGATCGCGCCGGCAATCCTGCGCATGGCCGACCTCTATGTCGCCGACAGCGCCCGTCAGACGCGGCGGCTGGGTGAGCTGCATCACGCCATCGCGGCGGGCGTGATGGCCGCTGAGGAAGAGGTGACCGAACTTGGCCAGATCATCGCCGGTAAACGGCATGGTCGGCGCTCGGCCAGCGACATCACCATCGCCGATCTGACCGGCACCGGCGTTCAGGATACGGCGATAGCTACGTTCGCCCGCGATCGGGCGCGGGTGGCCGGTTCCGGGGCCATTTTCGAAAGCTGATGCTGGCCAAGGCGTGATCCGGAAAAATGGGAACCGGTTTTCCGAAAGATCACGCCCAAACAAGAACGACGGGCCGGTTTCAACGAAGTTGAAACAGGCTCAAGGCCCAACAAACGAGGACCAAGAACAATGCAACCGAACCTGAGATTCTCGCGCGGCGAATATGCGGATCGCCTCGCCAAGACACGCAAAGCCATGGAGGTGAAGGGCGTCGATCTTCTTGTTATCAGCGACCCGTCCAACATGGCCTGGCTGACCGGCTATGACGGCTGGTCGTTCTACGTGCATCAGGCGGTTATCGTGCCGCCATCGGGCGAGCCGGTCTGGTACGGCCGCGGCCAGGACGCCAACGGTGCCAAGCGCACTGCCTATCTCGCGCATGATAACATCGTCGGCTATGCCGATCACTATGTGCAGTCGACCGAGCGCCACCCGATGGATTTTTTGGCCAGCGTGCTTGCGGATCGCGGCTGGGGCAAGCTGACAGTCGGCGTTGAGATGGACAATTACTGGTTCTCGGCCGCCGCCTTCGCATCGCTGCAGAAGCATTTGCCCAATGCCCGCTTTGTCGATGCCACCGCGCTGGTCAACTGGCAGCGCGCGGTGAAGAGCTCGACCGAGATCGACTATATGCGCAAGGCGGCTCGCATCGTCGAGGCGATGCACCAGCGCATCTTCGACAAGATCGAGGTCGGCATGCGCAAATGCGATCTCGTTGCCGGAATCTATGATGCCGGCACGCGCGGCGTCGACGGCATCGGCGGCGATTATCCGGCGATCGTGCCGCTGCTGCCGTCGGGTGCCGATGCCTCGGCGCCGCATCTGACTTGGGACGACAGACCGATGAAGCGGGACGAGGGCACCTTCTTCGAGATCGCCGGCTGCTACAACCGCTATCACTGCCCGCTGTCGCGCACCGTCTTCCTCGGCAAGCCGACGCAGGAATTCCTCGATGCCGAGAAGGCGACGCTGGAAGGTATGGAAGCGGGGCTGGCCGCGGCCAAACCCGGCAACGCCTGTGAGGACATCGCCAACGCCTTCTTCGCCGTGCTGAAGAAGTATGGCATCGTCAAGGACAACCGCACCGGCTATTCGATCGGACTGTCCTATCCGCCGGACTGGGGCGAGCGCACGATGAGCTTGCGTCCCGGCGACCGCACCGAACTCAAGCCCGGCATGACGTTCCATTTCATGACCGGCCTGTGGCTGGAAACGATGGGACTGGAGATCACCGAGTCCATCCTGATCACCGAAACCGGTGTGGAGTGCCTGGCCAATGTGCCGCGTAAGCTGGTGGTGAAGGATTGAGCCCGATGTCGAATCTACGCTCATCACCGGTCGCGCCGACCGTCGATTTCGACCGCGACGGCGTCCAGCACGGCTTCCTGCGCTTGCCCTACAGCCGCGACGATTCCGCGTGGGGCTCGGTGATGATACCGATCTGCGTCATCCGCAACGGCAACGGACCGGCAGCTCTGCTGTCCGGCGCCAACCATGGCGACGAATATGAGGGGCCGCTGGCCCTCTACGATCTCGCCAGGACCCTCGATCCCAGGCAAGTCAGCGGCACGGTGATCATCGTGCCGGCAATGAACTATCCGGCCTTCCGCGCCGGCACGCGCACCTCGCCGATCGACAAGGGCAACATGAACCGCAGCTTTCCCGGCCGGCCGGACGGAACGGTGACCGAAAAGATCGCCGATTACTTTCAACGTGAACTGCTGCCTCGCGCCGACATCGTGTTCGACTTCCACTCCGGCGGCAAGACGCTGGACTTCGTGCCGTTCTGCGCGGCGCACACTTTGCCCGACAAGGCGCTGGAACAGAAAGCCTTTGACGCGGTCGCGGCCTTTGCCGCTCCGTTCTCGATGCGCATGATCGAGATCGACGCCGTTGGCATGTACGACACGGCAGCCGAGGAGATGGGCAAGGTCTTCGTCAGCACCGAACTTGGCGGCGGCGGCACGTCGCGCGCGCAAACCGTGCGGATCGCGAGGCGCGGCATTCTCAACGTGCTGCGTCATGCCGGCATTGTAGATGGTGCGGTCGAGAAGACTCGAACCCAGTGGCTCGACATGCCGTCGGGCGATTGTTTCTCGTTCGCCGAAGACGACGGCATGATCGAAACCATGGTCGATCTCGGTGAGCCCGTCAAAGAAGGCTCGGTGCTGGCGCGCATTCATTCCACCGGCCGCACCGGCGTCGCTCCGCAGGAGATCCGGGCAAAAATGTCGGGCATGCTTGCGGCGCGGCATTTCCCCGGGCTGGTTAAGGCCGGCGACTGCGCGGCGGTGGTGGCTGTGCACGTCTGAGCGGCTCCGCCGGGCCTGCTCCACCCGGTTCGGGTTCATCGTCACTTGTTCTGCGTCCGTCGCGGAGCCCTTCGGCGCGGCGGAAAGAAGCAGGATAGCGGGCGGAGTCGACATTGCAGGAGGATGTCACTATATAGCGGCGGCTTCGACCCGCGCGCCCGAGGGCAGCACCTCGAAGCAACTGTGAATGTGTAGTGTTTTGCGCCATCTATTGTGACGGAAATCGGCTCGGAAACCGGAAAAAAGCAAATAGAAACAGTGGCGCAGCGCTGGGTATGACCCAGCCAACGGTACCGACCCCTCCAGAATCAGAAAATGCCCTTGACCCCTCGATTTCCTATGGCTCTGTGGACCTTGGACGGCATTGGCTTGCCGGCTGACCGCGACTCGGCTGGAATGGGGACATGCATCCTTTGCGGGATGTCGACGTTTATGATTACCAACCGGCTTTGCCGCCAGGGAACAGCAGTATGAGCGAACACGCCATCGAATTCTTGCGGGGATGGATCGGCGAAAAGGTCCATTGCCAGTCCTCCCAGGCAAGGATCGACAAGCAGGCCGAAACCTTGGCCAAGGAGTGCGCCGCCGAGGCGGCCGAGGTCGGCATTCCGCTGGAGGATATCCAGGAAGAAGTCGGCGATATCCAGGAACTTATCGCATCCCGGCTTGAGGAAGCGGCCGAGGCCGAGGAAAACCAGCAGGCCCCCAGAAAAGCCGCGGAATGATCAAAGCCGCCGAATGATCGCATAGCGGCGACGTTGTTGCAGCGCGGGCTTCTGGCCCGCGTTTTTGTCTTCAGCCAAACGTCTCCTTCAGCCACGTCTTCGGCAGCGCCGGCACGAAATTCCCGTCGCGTCCGGTCATATCGTCATTGGCAACCAGCGCGTTGAGGATTGCTTCCTCTACGGTCTGGATCACCGCATCGAAAAACGGATCGATGTCGGTATCGGGAATAAAATCGGCACTGGCGATGCGGCCGGATGGCGCCCGCGCGGCGCTCGCATTGGCGGTCGAGAAGGCGATGAAAATGTCGCCTGAACTGTGATACCCGAAGCCTCCGGTCATGGCGGCGCCAAGCGGCACCCGTCGGGCCAGCCGCTTCATCTGATGCGGCAGGAACGGTGCGTCGGTGGCGATGACGGCGATGATCGAACCCTTTTCGGCGCGCGGTGTGCCTTCGCGGACAGCCGGTTCGACGAGTTGCGGCCCGGCGCGCAGGCCGCGAATGGTTATGTTGCGCCGTTTGCCAAAATTGGACTGCACGAAGGCGCCGACCGTATAGGCACGGCCGTGCCATTCGACGATGCGCGATGCCGTGCCGGAGCCGGCCTTGAAGCCGAACGTGATCATGCCGGTGCCGCCGCCGACGCTGCCTTCCTCGATCGGTCCGCCGGCGGCACCGTCGAGGGCCTGCGCAACATGCTCCGAGGTCAAATGGTGGCCGTTGATGTCGTTGAGGAAGCCGTCATAGGTCTCCGCCGCCACCGGCAGTCCCCAGCCGCTGTCAAGCGCCGCCGGCAGCACGCTTTGCATCCAGCGCAGCGTGCCGTCGCGGGAAACACCGCAGGAATGCGTGTTGGTGATGGTGATCGGGAAGTTGAAAGCGCCGGTTTCCTCGACGATGTGCGAGCCGGTCAGTTCGCCGTTTCCGTTCTGGCTGAAGATCCCGGCGAAGACCGGGTTGGCGAGGTCGGCAAGCGGCCTGGGCAGGATCGCGGTCACGCCGGTGCGAACCGGTCCCTCGCCGACGACAAGTGTGCCATCGCCCGAGATCAGCGTCGCATAGCCGACCGCGACGCCGGGCACATCGGTGATCGCGTTGAACGGTCCAGGCCGTCCGTCGAAGCCGATGCCGAAATTTCGCGCGCGCGGTTTGCCTGAGGGCGTTGCCAGATGATGCGGATTGTCGGTCATGGTGTCAGAATAGGGATCCCTGATTGCCAGGCTCTTTGGCCTTGGCCGCCGGCTTGGCTACGGCTTTCGGTTTTGCCGTGCCGCTGATTGCCACCGCATCAGCGGTCCCGTCGGCGAACTCGAGCGAAAGCGCCATTCCCGACGCCACGTCGGCAGCCTGCTTGACGACGGCGCCGTCCGCATCTCTCACCAGCGCAAAGCCGCGGGCCAGGACGGCCTTGTGCGACAGCGACGCCATCAACCTGTCGGCCTGGACGACGCGGCCGCGCAGGCGCTCCAGCCTGAGCACCACTGCTTGCGTGCCGCGTCTTGTCAAAGCTGTCAGCAAATCCCTCTGCACGCGTTGCCGCCGTGCCGTCGGCTCGATCGTGATGCGGCCTTGCAGCATGGCCAATTGCTGCTTGTGCCGCTGCAGCAATGCCCTGGCACATTTTGGCAATTGATCCGCCGCCCGGTTAAGCTCCGCACGCCGGGCTCTTGCCATCGCACGCAGCGCGCCTTGTGCTCGCAAAAGATTGCGTTCGTTGGTGCGCCGGGTCTCTGCAATGCCCCGCGACAGCATTGCCGGTGTCAGTTTCACGGCAAAAAACCTTGCACGCTTGCGTTCGGTGGAGACCAACAGGCCCCGGCCGAGCCTGGATGTCGCCTCATCGAGGCGCCGGCGCGGCAGCGCCAGCAATTGATCGGGCGAGGGCAGAGCCCGGGCGGCGGCACGGGCGGCCTGCCGCTTGCGCTCGAAATTGCGCAGCACCGCCGCTTTCAGCCGCGCACCGAGGCTGGCAAGCGTTGCTTCGAGGTCGGCCTTCACCGGCACGGCGATTTCGGCCGCGCCTGTCGGTGTCGGCGCCCGCACGTCGGCGACGAGGTCGATCAGCGTCCAGTCGGTCTCGTGGCCGACAGCCGAGATCACCGGAATGCCGGAAGCGGCAACCGCGCGGGCGAGCGCCTCGTCGTTGAACCCCCAGAGGTCTTCGAGGCTGCCGCCGCCACGCGCCACGATCAGCAGATCGGGCCGCTGGATGGCGCCATCCCATGCCAGCGCGTTGAAGCCGTTGACCGCGGCAGTCACTTCCGCGCCTGACGTCTCGCCCTGAACACGCACCGGCCAGACCAGGATGTGCAGCGGAAAGCGGTCCTTGATGCGGTGGATGATGTCGCGGATGACGGACCCTGTCGGCGAGGTGACGACGCCGATGACGCGCGGCATGAACGGCAGCAATCGCTTGCGGCCGGTGTCGAACAGACCCTCGGCCTGTAGCCGCCGCTTGCGCTCTTCCAGCAGCGCCATCAGGGCGCCGGCGCCGGCAGGCTCCAGATTGTCGATGACGATCTGGTAGTTGGATTTGCCGGGATAGGTGGTGAGCTTGCCGGTGGCGATCACCTCCATGCCCTCTTCGGGACGGAACTTCAGCCGGCTCATCGTGCCTTTCCACACCACGGCGTCGAGCCGCGCGCGGTCGTCCTTCAGCGCGAAATAGGCATGACCTGAGGAATGCGGCCCGCGATAGCCTGATATCTCGCCACGCACCCGCACATTGCCGAAAACGTCCTCGACCGTGCGCTTCAGCGCGCCGGAAATCTCGCTCACCGTATATTCGGCGGCGTTGGTGCGTGATTCGGATGCTGCTTCGCTCATCGGCCGATTGGGGAACGGTTGGGCGCCCGCGTCAAGGCGGTTGCGTCGGGCCAGCCGTTCATAACCCGCACACCTGGCCCTGCCTACCAGCCGGGCAGGATCTGGTTCGGCTTGGTTCGCCGCAGCTTGGTGAAGGCGAGCGCTGCGAAATCGAACGTTCCGGGGTCTTCGCCGACCGGCACGGAGATATTGTCCAGGCTTTCCGAAATATGGCGGGCGAGCGCATCGACGATCTCCGGCCGCGACGTCTGGCCGCGCATGATGCCGATGCGGCAATCGGGCAGGGCGCCGAAGCCGTCGGCTTCGCCCAGCACCCGCATGCCGGGCCTGAGCGCGCATTCCGGCAGCACCGAGATTGCCAGCCCGGAAAGCACCGCTGCGGTGATGACGGTGGCCGAGAAACTGGTGAACAGGATGCGATAGTCGCGGTTCTGCTGGTCGAGCACATCGACCGCGGCGCGCCGCCAGATGCAGTTCGGCCGGCCGAAGGCCATCGGCAGCGTTTCCTGCTCATGCGTGGCATGATTGGCCGAGGTGACCCACAGCAGCGGTTCGCGCCGCACCACCTCCGACTGGCCGCGTACGTCGTTGTGCGTCACCAGCGCGAGGTCGAGATTGCCGCGCTTGATATGCTCGACCAGCCCCGGCGTCGGCTCGCAGATGACGGTGAGTTCGACGCGCGGATTGGAGCGGGTGAACCGTGCCATGATCTCGGGCAGGAAACGATCGGCGTAGTCGTCGGGCGTGCCGATGCGGATCGTGCCTTCGAGCCGCCGGTCGTCGAAGGCCGCCAGGGTCTCGCGGTTGAGATAGAGCAGCCGCCGCGCATAGGAGAGCAGCTTGTCGCCTTCCTCGGTCAGCCTGTTGGTGCGCCCGTCCTTTTCGAACAGCGGTTTGCCGATCCGCTCCTCCAGCCGGCGCATCTGCATCGACACCGCCGACTGGGTCCGGTGCACCTCCTCGGCTGCCCGCGTGAAGCTGCCGGTATCGGCGATCGAGATGAAGGTCTGCAATTGATCGAGATCGAGCGGCGATTTCATCGACATGATCCATCACTGGTGTTGATGGTAAAGATTAGAAACATTCGTTGGATTAATCAATCGGCCGATGGCAAATTGGCATTGTCCACATGAAGGCATGTGAATTGGGACCGGAACGGCCGCTGACGCCAGCGCCGATTGCTTGGTCTCGCCCGTTCGAGTCTGAAGGAGACCGACAATGACCACGTTTGATTTCGCCACCGAGACCTCGCGCACCTCGCGTCCGGCCGTTGCGACGCGCGTGGCCAACACCGTCTCCAACATCTACCGCGCCTGGAAAAACCGCCGCGCCTTCTATCGCCTTGGCGAGATGTCGGACGCCGAACTCGCCGATATCGGCCTGACGCGCGCCGACCTGCATGTCGCCATCGACGTGCCGTTTGGCCGCGACCCGACGGCGATGCTGCGCGAGATCGCCAGTGATCGCATCGAAACGATCGAGGATTTCGCTCGCAAGGTGGCCTGATCGGTTGCTTGTTGTTTAGGTTGCCGTGAACCTTTTCAGGGTTCGACGCGACTGACGAGTATGCAGGCTCCCACTCCCTGCCGGATCCCCCCGGCCCGCCTGCACTCTGCCCGGTCCTCCCAGGACCGGGCTTTTCTCTTTCTACCTCAGCGAAGACCGCCTACCGCCGGTCCATGTCCCGCTTAAACTGGTCGAAGATTGTCTCCACGCCCTTCTGGTAGTCATCACGCTGCTGGGCGCCGGTTTCGAACATCTTGCCGAACAGGTCGTCGAACGGGTTTTTCGGACGGCCGCTCGGATTGGCCTGTGGCTGCGGTGCCTGACGTTGCGGGGGCGCTTGAGGCTGTTGCGGCGCCGGCTGTCCGCCGGGGATGCCGCCTAAGCCACCGCCACCTTGCCGCAGCATCTCCTCGAAGATTTTCCCCAGCGGATTGTCTCCGTAGGGGCTGTGCGTCTGCTGGGGCTGCGGCTGCGCCCGCCCCTGCGGCTGCGGCTGAGGCGCGCCACCGCCGAACATGTCCTGCAGCACCTTGCCGAGCGGATTGTCGCCGTAGGGATTGGGTGCCGGCTGCGTCTGGCTTTGCGGCTGTGGCTGAGCCGCGCCGCCGCCGAACATGTCCTGCAACACCTTGCCGAGCGGGTTGTCCATCGGGTTCTGGGGCGGCGGCGCCTGGCGCGGCTGCGGCGCCGGGGCCTGCATGCCGCCGCCTTGCCGCATCATCTGCTCGATGATCTCGCCGAGCGGATTGTTGCCGCCGCCGCCAAAACCACCGGCGGCCTGCATCTGGTTTGCCGTCTGCTTGAACAGCCCGCCCATGACCATCGAGGCGATCGCCGGCAGCATCTGCTGCAGGATCTGCTGATTGACGCCGCTGGCTTGCGCCGCCTGGCTGGCCACGGCGCGAGACAGATCCTTCGAACCGAACAGGTGCCCGAGAATGCCGTTGCCCTCATCGACGCCTTGCGGCGAGAAGGCCCGGGTTGCGTCCTCGAAATACTTGGCGTGCTGGCCGCTGGCCATCGCCGTCATGAAGGCGCCGAGCCCATAGGGGTCGGCGGTGTTGCGTTGCAGCCCCTGCGAAAAGGCCGGCAGCAATGCGGCAACCGCCGCTTGCGTCTGCTGCATTGAAAGCCCGTATTGCTGGGCAAGGGCCTGCATGCCATTGCCGTTCTGGGCCTGCGTCAGCATGTCGAACAAGGTGGGCATCGGCGTCTCCTCCGGAAATCCTCGCCGAAGAAGCCTAGTTTGTTTCCACTTCCGATTGAAGCGACTTTTGCCGGCCGGTCAGCTTTGCCAAATCCGAGGGTTAATAGGCGTATTCCATGAAAACCGGCTCGATCGAGCCGCCCCAGCGCGTGTGGTAGGCCGACAGCATCTCCTCGGCGCTGGTGGTGCCCCGCGCCACCACTTCGTCCAACGTGTTGAGGAAGGAGGTCTCGTCGTAGCCGTCGCGGTTCTTCTTGCCACGGTTCTTCAGTCCCATGCGGGAAATGACCATCACGTCACGCGCGATCTCGCGCAGCGTGGTGTTGCGGAACGGTGCGGAGATGCCTTGTTCCGGCACGGCATTGCGCATCGCCAGCGTTTCTTCATACGTCCAGCTCGAGGTCAGCGCCTCGGCGGCATCGAGTGCGGCCTCATCATAAAGCAATCCGACCCAGAAGGCCGGCAGCGCGCAGATGCGCCGCCATGGCCCGCCATCGGCGCCGCGCATCTCGAGGAAGCGCTTCAGCCGCACATCCGGGAACAGCGTTGACAGATGGTTCGCCCAGTCGCCCATTGTCGGCAGCCCGTCCGGCACTTCATTGCGCGCGGCCCCGGCCATGAACTGGCGGAAGGTGATGTGGGTCATGTCGTGATAGCGGTCGTCGCGGATGACGAAATACATCGGTACGTCGAGCGCCCATTCGACATAGTCGGCGAAACCGAAATCGGGCGAGAAGCAGAATTCGAGCAGGCCCGAGCGCTGGTTGTCGGTGTCACGCCATATGTCGCCGCGCCAGCTCTGCAAGCCGTTCGGATGGCTTTCGGTGAAAGGCGAATTGGCGAACAAGGCCGTCGAAAGCGGCTGCAGCTTCAACGACACCTGCATCTTGCGGCGCATGTCGGCCTCGCTCTCGAAGTCGAGATTCACCTGGATCGTGCAGGTGCGGTACATCATGTCGAGGCCCTTGGTGCCGACCTTGGGCATGTAGCGCGTCATGATCTCGTAGCGCGATTTCGGCATTTTCGGCGTCTCGGCAAGCGACCATTTCGGGCTGCCGCCGAGGCCGAGGAAGCGGATGCCCATCGGTTCGGCGATCTCGCGCACCTGCGCCAGATGGGCATTGCCCTCGCGACAGGTCTGGTGGATCGTCTCCAGCGGTGCGCCGGAAAGCTCGAACTGGCCGCCGGGTTCCAGCGAAATCGCACCCTGGCCGGTCGGTTCGACCAGGCCGATGATGCGGCCATCATCGACGATCGGATCCCAGCCGAGCTTTTCCTGCATGCCTTCGAGGATGGCGCGGATGCCGCGCTCGCCGCCATAGGGGACCGGTGCATTGCCGTCGACATAGAAGGGGAATTTCTCGTGCTCGGTGCCGATGCGCCATTTGTCGCGCGGCTTGTTGCCTTCGGCCAGGTGCTCGACGAGTTCGTCGACACCTTCGATCGGGCGGAAATCGGTCGTATCGCGCGCCATGATGGTACCCTCAGAGGCGGCCGGATGACCGCCGGCGGTAAATGGACGAAATGTCAGCAGACGATCAAGCGAAAAATCCTGAGCCACAGGTCAACAGGAATTGAACGTTGCTGGAACTCTGCGTCCCTTGCAAGGGATGACGTCTCACCAGTCTCCGACCGTTGCCTGCATCACCGCGAGCGCGGCCACCGCCGCCGTATCGGCGCGCAGGATACGCGGGCCGAGCGGAATGGCGGTGACGAAGGGCAGGGCGCGCAGCATCTTACGCTCATCGTCGGAAAAGCCACCCTCCGGCCCGACCAGCAGCCCAAGCTTCTTGTCCTTGACCGCCTGCAGCGCGGCCAGCGGATTGTTGGTCGAAGCATCCTCGTCGCAGAAGATCAGCCGTCGCTCTGTGTCCCAGCCGGTCAACAGGCGGTCGAATTTTTCGGCTTCGCGCACCTGAGGCACCGCCAGGATGCCGCATTGCTCGGCAGCTTCGACGACATTGGCGCGCAGGCGATCGATCGACGGCTTGGCCACTTGCGTGTGCTGGGTAATGACCGGCTGCAGGATACCGGCGCCCATCTCGACCGCCTTCTGCACGAGATAATCGAGCCGGCCCTGCTTCAGCGGCGCAAAGCAGTAGACGAGATCGGGCAGAGGCGGCTGCGGCCGCTGCAGCGCCGACACCTTCAGCCGCACCGCCCTTTTCGTCTTCGCCGATATGGCCGCCGACCACTCGCCGTCGCGGCCATTGAACACCAGGATTTCGGCGCCTTCGCCAAGCCGCAGCACATGCAGGAGATAGTGGCTCTGCTGTTGGCCGGCCTCGAATTCGATGTCCGGCGCGAGATCGTCGGTCACGAACAGACGTTGCATTTTGTAATTGGCGCGCATCGCCGAGGAATGAGCGAGCCGGCCGCCGGCGTCAAGCCTCGGCGGTCGGATGCCACACCGGCCGAAAGCCGTGCCGCAGCACGCAGAGCGTCGTGGCCGGCGTCAGTAGCGAGAGTGTCTTGCTTTTGAGCATGTCGAAATCGTTGGGGTGCTCATATCCCGCAAAGGACCAGCGCAGTGCCTTGCCGCCACGCAAGGCATAAACAGTGCCGCCATCCGCAACCACGACGCCGTCCGGCAGGCCGGCAAGGTCTTCAACCGCAATCACTGGCGGCTTGCCGCCTGACGCCAGCCGCTCCTTGTGCAGCCGCTTGTCGACCATCGGCGCGCGCGGTTCGGCGATGCCGAAGGCTTCGCCGAAGCGGCCGACGAAATCCCTGGCCCGTTCGCGCTGGCAAAAGAAGCAGGGGCGATGCCCGGCCGCCAGTGCGGTCACCTCGTCGAGGAAGAACAGCTCGGTCCAGCCCGCTTTACCGCCCTTCCTGTTGCGGCCCATCGGTTCGCGCCGCACATTTCGGAATTGGCAGACGCAGACGATCCAGGCTTGAAGCGCCCAGCGCTTTTTCTTGAGCGTCTTCGTCTCTGGGTCGTGGATGATGCCGCGATTGCCGGTGAACATGCCGCGATCGGGCACCGCGTGGATGATACCGAACGGATCGACCCGGTTCTGCAGTGGCATAGTTTTCTCTCCGGACACGCATCTTGGCTGCAATGCGAGCGGCATGATATCGCTCGTCGCAGCTTTTTCATGTCAGCAGGGTTTTGCGATGCGGGTGCTGGTGGTCCAGAACTACGACAATACCGGCCTCGGCCAGGTCGGCGCAGCACTTGCGGAAGCGGGCGCCGATCTCGACCTGCGTCTCCCTTACAGGGGCGATCCCCTGCCGGATGACGCGGCCGGGCATGATGCCATGGTGGTGCTCGGCGGGGGCCAGAATGCGCTGGCCGACGATGAGTACCCCTATTTCCCGGCACTGCTCGAACTGACCCGCGACTTTGCCGACAAGGATCGCGCCGTGCTCGGCATCTGCCTGGGCAGCCAGCTCGTCGCTCGTGCCTTTGGTGGCGAGAACCGTATCGGCGGCGCCAATGAGTTCGGTTGGCACGGCGTGTCGCTGACGCCTGACGCCAAGGCCGATCCGGTGCTGGGCGCTCTGCCGGCAAAGTTCCCGATCTTCCAATGGCACGACGACACCTTCGTGTTGCCCGAAAACGCCGTGCGGCTTGCCGGCAACGATGTCGCCGAGAACCAGGCATTTCGCGTCGGCCGCGCCGTGTACGGTTTCCAGTTTCACTTCGAGGCCGACCGGCCGATGGTCAAGGACTGGAGCGCGTCCTTTGCCCCGACCATCGCTGCGCGCCATCCCGACTGGGCCGGCAAGCTCGATGGCGAAATGGCCCGCAACGGGCCCGATGCGGATGCCGCTGGCCTCGCCATTGCCCGGGCCTGGGTAGCGACCATCTGAGCGTTGGTCTCTCCGTACCCTCCAGCGTGACATAATTGGCACGCGGCGGTGAAACCGCCTGGGGAAAACGGTTTCATTCTTGGCTTGTGTCCGCCCGCCATCCTAGAAGGCGCGCGCTCTGCATCTTCTGTGCAACGGCTATGAACCTTTTGTGTGACCCGCGCGACACACCGTTGATACAGAACATGCCTAGAAGCGCAAAATCGTCGAAACTTTGAAGCGAATTCTCCGTTTCAACGCATTGGTAACCGCCTGGTGCACAGATGCAGAAAGCTCAACAAGAGATGACCTCCGTGAAAGCAGCGCTTCTGTCCTTTGCCATGTTGTCCGCCATCGTGCTGTGCGGTCTCGGCATCTATGCCGCCGACGCAGCCAACAACCACAACGCCGTCGACGGTTACGGCGTCACCGCCTCGCTGCGCTAAAGCGGGAAGCGTCTTTCGCGTCCTCCGACGCGCGGCGCTCAAGCTTCCTTGATCGTCATTGTCAGGATGCGTTTGTCCGCGCCGTCGACGACGAGCGCGCTCAGCATGCCTGATTGCCAGGCAAGCGTGTCGACATTGACGCGGTTTGCCATCACTTCCGCCTCCGGCACCGGCGTGTGGCCGTGCACCACGATCTTCGGATAGAGGTCGGGGTGGTTGTGGAAGACGTCGCGGATCCAGATCAGATCCTGCGGGTTTTGCTTCTCCAGAGGAATGCCCGGCCTGATGCCGGCATGGCAGAAGAAGAAGTCCCCGAAAGTCACGGAAAACGGCAGCGATCGCAGGAAACCGATGTGGCTTTGCGGCACGGCCTCGACCAGTGCCTGATGTCCTCTGCGCACGGCCGATTCGGCCTTGCCGAACCACACGCTTGTGCCTTCACTGATCGTTACGCCGTAAGACTGTGCCGTCTGGATGCCGCCGAACCGGATGAAAAGTCCTTCCGGGTCAGGGGTCTTGAGAAAATCGAGAAAGCCGATGTCGTGGTTGCCAGCCAGCATCAGGTGACGAGGGTCTCGCTCTTGCGCTTCGATCAGGAAGTCGATGACGCCCTTCGAGTCCGGCCCGCGGTCGACATAGTCGCCAAGATGGATGACGCGCCAGTCGGCAGGCGCCTCCTGCTCGATCTCGGCCCTGATGCGCAGATGCATGGCGGCCAGCAGGTCGAGCCGGCCGTGGACGTCGCCGATCGCATAGAGACGCATGCCGTCCGGCCCATGCGCGTCGAGAAAATGGATGCCGGGTTCTGCCAACTTTTCGGTGTCTCCGTGGTCAGGCGGTCACGGGACCTGGCGCCGGAGCTGGTCCTTGCCCATGTCGGTGACAAGACGCTTTCCGCACAGCGCCAGCGTGATGTCCATCTCCTTGCGGATGATTTCCAACGCCTTGGTAACCCCTTCCTTGCCAAGCGCCCCCAGGCCGTAAAGAAACGGCCGGCCTATATAGGTTCCCTTGGCACCGAGGCAAAGCGCCTTCAGGACATCCTGGCCGGAGCGGATGCCGCCATCCATATGCACTTCGATCGTGTCGCCGACCGCGTCGGCAATCTCTTCCAGCACGCCGATCGACGACGACGCACCATCGAGCTGGCGCCCGCCATGGTTGGAAACGATGATCGCGTCGGCGCCGGTCTTGGCCGCCATCAGCGCGTCCTCCTTGTCGAGAATGCCCTTGAGGATCAGCTTGCCGCCCCAGCGCTCCTTGATCCAGGCGACGTCCTTCCACGACAGATGCAGGTCGAACTGCTCCGTCGTCCACGATGCCAGCGAGGCCATGTTGCCGACGCCCTTGGCGTGGCCGACAATGTTGCGGAAGGTCCGCCGCTTGGTGCCGGCCATGGCGGCGCACCAGCGCGGGCGGATGGCCATGTCGAAGATGTTCGTCAGCGTCAGCTTGGGTGGCGCCGAAAGCCCGTTACGGATGTCCTTGTGGCGCTGACCGAGAATCTGCAGGTCGAGCGTCAGCACGAGCGCCGAGCATTTCGCCGCCTTTGCCCTGTCGATCAGGTTGAGCACGAAATCCTTGTCACGCAGCACATAGAGCTGAAACCAGAACGGCTTCGTGGTAACCGAGGCGACATCCTCGATCGAGCAGATGCTCATCGTCGACAAGGTAAACGGCACGCCGAATTCCTCCGCCGCCTGCGCCGCCAGCATCTCGCCATTGGCGTGCTGCATGCCGGTCATGCCGGTTGGCGCCAATGCCACCGGCATAGACACTTTCTCGCCGATCATCGTCGATGCCAGCGAACGGTTGTCCATGTCGACGAGGACGCGCTGGCGGAACTTGATCTTCTGGAAATCCTCTTCGTTGGCCCGGTACGTGCTTTCGGTCCACGAACCGGAATCGGCATAGTCGAAGAACATCTTCGGCACACGCCGGCGTGCGAGGTCCTTGAGGTCGGCGATGGTCAGGATCTGGCTCATGGGCTTCCCGTTTCGATAGCTAGGAGCGTTTGCGTGCTGGTTCTGTATCGGTGGCGTCAACGCGCTGTTTCAACCTCAGCCGCGAGACGCGCTGCCAGTCGCCGCTGCGCTCGGCCTCCGCCATCGACCGTTCGACATAGGTGATGTGGTCCATCGCCGCCTGGCGGGCGGTGGCCGGGTCGCCGGCCTTCACCGCCGCATGGATCGCCCGGTGCTGCGCGAGCAGGGCGTCGCGCGCGCCGGGCACGGTGAACACCAGCAGCCGGTTCTGGAACACGCCCTCCGACAGCAGCCGATAACAGGAGCGCAGCGTGTGCAAAAGGATGATGTTGTGCGCGCATTCGCAGATCGCGTGGTGGAACTCGACGTCGATCTCGGCCTCGTCGTCGAAGTCGCCGGTCCGGTGCGCATCGTCCATGCGTGCCATGATCTTATCGAGCAGCGCCATGTCGTCTGGGGTGGCGCGCCGTGCCGCATATTCAGCCGCAACCCCTTCGATCTCGCGGCGGTATTCCAGATAGTCGGTCACTGCCTTGCGGTGCATCGAGATCAGGTCCGTCACCGGTTTGGTGAAGAGCTGGCCGATGACATCGGCGACATGCGTGCCGCCGCCGGGCCTTGTCGTCAAAAGGCCGCGTCCTTCCAGTGCCTTCAGGGCGTCACGCAGGATCGGCCGGGATACGTCGAACTGGCGTGCAAGCTCGCGCTCGCCCGGCAGCCGGTCGCCGGTGCGCAGCACGCCTTCGAGGATGAGGCTCTCGATCTGCTGCACCACCTCGTCGGCGGTGCGCGAATGCTCGATCCTGGAAAAAATGTCGCTCAACAGAATGCCTGGAAGGTGAACCGATGCCGCAGAATAGAGCCTGCCTCGCCAACTGGTCAAATTATTTATCCAATTGACAAAAAGCAGGCCGATTTCCCGCCCGATCCCGTGATCTTCGGCTAACTTTGCCGTTTGCGTCGTCAGGCCATTGGCACTAGAGGGACGCGAGTGCAAGCGGGTTCAAGGAAACCCCCGGGGAACAAGCCGTGTCAGACGACCCGTCCGATCTCGAATTCCAGCCGCGCGCCAAGGGCAGCGTCATGGGCTTTCCCGCGCATGAGGGCCGGCCCGGCGCACTCGGCGAGGTTCATGCCCGGCCGCATCCGCTGATCGAAAAGCCACGCGTCCTGATGCAACTCGCCTTCATGACGGAGGGCGGCTCCGGCGTCGACCACGCGGTGCTTTCCGAACTGTCGCGGCGCCTCGGCATCGCCGCGCCCGATCGCCAGGCCCGCCACCATGCCATGAAATGGGGCAAGGGCTCGCTGCGCTGGGAGCGGCACACCGAATTCTCGACCTATTTGTGGGAAGGGCCGCTTTCCGAAAGCGGCAGGACGCAGGAGGACTCACCCTTCGGCAACGGGTTTTCCCCGCCGGGAACCTGCATCTCCGGCATCAGGCTCGAAATCCGCAAATGGACGCAAGCAAGCGAGCAACTGATAGCCGGTTTCGATCCGACCAGCCTGTGCTACTCGCTGGTCGAGCGCGGAAACGCCGCCATCGTTACCGATTTTCGCCAGGATGGCGATGGCTTGACGCGCATGCTGCTGCTCGATCGCGGCTTGACCCCGGCGCGCACCGGCGCGTTGTCGCAGCGGCTTATCGACATCGAAACCTATCGGACGCTGGCCATGCTCGGCCTGCCGCTGGCGTTGACCTTGTCCGGCCGCGCCCGCCGCATCGAAGACCGGCTGGCGCAGACCACGCTGGAGATGAAGGTCGCCGGGACACGGGACAGCCAGACCTTGCTGGCCGATCTGACCGAACTTGCGGCGGAGCTGGAGGCGGACGCGGCGTCGAGCCTTTACCGTTTCGGCGCCAGCCGCGCCTATGACGGCATCGTCGGCGAACGGCTGGACGCACTCGAGGAAGAGGCTGTGCCCGGCTATGACACATGGCGCGGGTTCCTGCAGCGCCGTGTGGCGCCCGCAATGCGCACCTGCCGCTCGGTCGAGGAGCGGCAGGAAAATCTATCGCGAAAACTGACCCGCGCCACGACGCTGCTGCGCACCTGGGTCGATGTCGAGGTCGAGAAGCAGAACCGCGACCTGCTTGCCTCGATGAACAACCGCGCCCGCCTGCAATTGCGCCTGCAGCAGACCGTCGAGGGGCTCTCGGTCGCCGCCGTCTCCTATTATGTGGTCGGCCTTGTCGGCTATGTCGCCAAGGGCGCCTCGATCTTCGGCCATGCCTTCGCGCCGGAGATCATTACCGCTGCTTCGGTGCCTGTCGCCATCCTGCTGGTCTGGTGGGGCGTGCGCCGCGTGCGTCGGATGCACTCCGAACCCGGCAAGCCGCCCGGCGAATAGCAGCGGCAGATTGCCGCTGCGTAAGCCTGTCTCCGCCTTGAAGTTGGATTCGCCGCCATTACAGGATTTGCACCCAACGCGCTTCACTGGTAAAAGATTTTGACCAGTCAAGCGAAATGAGGCTGCTGATGTCCGGCCTGGCCATGCCGAAACCAGACGATGCCACGATGCGCCGGCGCGACGAGATCGTCGCCGACATGCGCATCATCGTGCCGGGTGAGGGCGTTGTCGACGCCGCCAATTCCATGCGCGCTTTCGAGAGCGACGGCCTGACCGCCTATCGGCAGCTGCCGCTGGTTGTCGTGCTGCCGCAAACGGTGGCGCAGGTTTCGCGCGTGTTGAGATACTGCAACGACCGCAACATCCGCGTCGTGCCGCGCGGCTCCGGCACCTCGCTGTCGGGCGGGGCGCTGCCGCTCGAGGACGCGGTGCTGCTGGTCATGAGCCGTTTCAACCGTATCCTCGGGATCGATTTTCCCAATCGCGTCGTCGTTGCCCAGCCGGGCGTCACCAATCTCGGCATCACCACCGCCGTCGAGCAGGAGGGCTTTTACTACGCCCCCGATCCATCCTCCCAGATCGCCTGCTCGATCGGCGGCAATGTCGCGGAGAATTCCGGCGGCGTGCACTGCCTGAAATACGGCCTCACAGCCAACAATGTGCTCGGCATCGAGATGGTGCTGATGAATGGCGAGGTGGTGCGGCTGGGCGGCAGTCACCTCGATGCGGAAGGCTACGACCTGCTCGGCGTCATGACCGGGTCCGAAGGGCTGCTCGGCGTCGTCACCGAGGTCACCGTGCGCATCCTGAAGAAGCCGGAGACGGCACGTGCACTGCTGATCGGCTTCCCGACCAGCGAGCAGGGCGGCCAGTGCGTTGCCGACATCATCGGCGCCGGCATCATCCCGGGCGGCATGGAGATGATGGACCGGCCGGCGATCCATGCGGCGGAAGATTTCGTTCATGCCGGCTATCCCCTCGATGTCGAGGCGCTGCTGATCGTCGAGCTCGACGGGCCGGGCGTCGAGGTCGATCATCTGATCGGCCTTGTCGAGGCGATCGCCTACAAGAACGGCTCGACCACCTGCCGCATTTCGCAGTCCGAACAGGAACGGCTGAGCTTCTGGGCCGGCCGCAAGGCGGCGTTTCCGGCCGTCGGCCGCATCTCGCCCGACTACTACTGCATGGACGGCACCATCCCGCGCAAGGAGTTGCCGCGCGTGCTCGCCGGCATGCGCGAGCTGTCGGAAAAATACGGTCTCGGCGTCGCCAATGTCTTTCATGCCGGTGACGGCAATCTGCATCCGCTGATCCTCTACGACGCCAACGTACCGGGCGAACTCGACAAGGCCGAAAGTTTCGGCGCCGATATATTGCGGCTCTGCGTCAAGGTCGGCGGCGTCTTGACCGGCGAACACGGTGTGGGCGTGGAGAAGCGCGACCTGATGCCGGAGATGTTCACCCAGATCGATCTCGACCAGCAGATGCGGGTCAAATGCGCCTTCGATCCCAACCATCTGCTCAACCCGGGAAAGGTGTTCCCGCAGCTGCGGCGATGCGCCGAGCTTGGGCGGATGCATGTGCACCGCGGGCACGTGGCGTTTCCGGACATTCCGAGGTTTTGAGGGTGATGACGGCGCGTGAACACCCCCCTCTGTCCTGCCGGACATCTCCCCCTCAAGGGGGGAGATTGGCAGCTTGCGCGCCTCGCCCTTCCGTCATCATTGAAGATTGGCGAAGCCATATGCGACATCCGATCTCCCCCCTTGAGGGGGAGATGTCCGGCAGGACAGAGGGGGGCGCCAGGGAACTCGGCATATCCGAACTCGCATCTGGCGCGGTCTCTTCATGACCACCTTCACCCCGACCACCCCATCCGAAGTCCTCTCCACCATAGCCTGGGCCGTGGCGGAAGAGGCGCCGCTCGAACTCCTCGGCCATGGCTCCAAGCGTGGCATCGGCCGGCCGCTGCAAACCGAACACACGCTCGACCTGTCGAAATTATCTGACGTCACGCTCTATGAACCGGCTGAACTGGTGCTGTCGGCCAAGGCAGGCACACCGTTGGCCGAGATCGAAAAACTGCTGGCGGAAAACGGCCAGCAGCTCGCTTTCGAGCCGATGGATTACGGCCCGCTGCTTGGTGGCGAACCGGGCAAAGGTACGATCGGCGGTGTGCTCGGCGCTAACCTCTCCGGTCCGCGCCGGCTCAAGGCGGGGGCCGCGCGCGACCATGTCCTGGGCATCAATGTGGTGTCCGGTCGTGGCGAGGCCTTCAAGTCGGGCGGTCGCGTGGTCAAGAACGTCACCGGCTATGACATGTCGAAGCTGATGGCCAACAGCTGGGGCACGCTGGCCGTCTTCACCGACGTCACCTTCAAGGTGCTGCCGGCAGCCGAGACCGAAGTCACGCTCGCCATCCGTAGCCTGCTCGACGATGCCGCGGCCGCCGCCATGGCCCTGGCGCTTGGCTCGAGTGCTGAAGTATCGAGTGCCGCCCACCTGCCGGAGCGGATCGCCGCGCGCGTCGCCAGCGGCAGTCTCGGCAGCGAGGCCGCCACGCTGCTGCGCGTCGAGGGTTTCGGCCCGTCGGTCGCCTACCGCATCGCCGCGCTGAAAACGCTGCTCGGCAATGCCGGCCCGCTGGAGGAGATTGGCGGCGAGGTTTCACGGCTGATCTGGCGCGACGTTCGCGATTGCAGGCCTTTCGCCGACGGCAGCGAGAAGCCGGTCTGGCGCATCTCGATGACGCCTTCTCAGAGCCACCAGATGGTCCTGACGCTGCGCATGCAGGCCGCCGTCAGCGCCTTTTATGACTGGCAGGGCGGACTGGTTTGGCTGCGCATGGAACAGGGCGATCCGGAAGCCGCTCTGCTGCGCGGGCTGTTGAGGAAACATGGCGGCGGCCATGCGACGCTGGTGCGCGCCGCACCCTCGCATCGCGCCGCTCTACCGGTGTTCGAGCCGCAGCCGCCCGCTCTTGCTGCACTATCGGTCCGCCTGAAACAGGAATTCGACCCCAAGAATATCTTCAATCCCGGCCGCATGGCCTAGGACATTAGCGATGCAGACCAATTTTTCGTTTGCCCAGCTTGCCGATCCGCATGTCGCGGAATCGGAAAAGATCCTGCGCAAATGCGTGCATTGCGGCTTCTGCACCGCGACGTGCCCGACCTATGTGACACTCGGCAACGAGCTCGATTCACCGCGCGGGCGCATCTATCTGATCAAGGACATGCTGGAAAACGGCCGTCCGGCCGACAAGCAGATCGTCACTCATATCGATCGCTGCCTGTCGTGCCTTGCCTGCATGACCACCTGCCCGTCGGGCGTCAACTACATGCATCTGGTCGACCATGCCCGCGCCCATATCCAGGAGACCTACAAGCGGCCACTGCTCGACCGCCTGACCCGCGCCGTGCTGGCCTTCGTGCTGCCCTATCCCCAGCGGTTTCGCGCCGCGCTCAAGCTGGCGAAGCTGGGCAAACCGTTCATCGGCCTGTTCGACAAGGTTCCGGCGCTGAAGCCGCTCAGTGCGATGCTCAAGCTCGCGCCGGCCTCGATCCCGGCAGCATCGCCAAGCGCTTCACCTGGCATCCATGCGGGGCAGGGGACCAAAAGAGGTCGCGTCACCATCCTCACCGGCTGCGCGCAATCGGTGCTCGATCCCGCCATCAATGAGGCGACGATTTCGCTGCTGACACGGCTCGGCGTCGAGGTCTTGGTGCCGCCGGGCGAAGGCTGTTGTGGTGCGCTGGTCCATCATATGGGGCGCGAACAGGCCGCGCTTGCCTCGGCGAGGCAGAATGTCGACGCCTGGACACGCGCCCTCGACCAGGGCGGGCTCGATGCCATCGTCATCACCGCCTCGGGCTGCGGCACGACGATCAAGGACTACGGTTTCATGCTGCGGCTCGACCCGGCCTATGCCGACAAGGCCGCACGCGTCTCGGCACTGGCCAAGGACGTTACCGAATATCTCTCGACCCTCGACCTGCCCGAACCGGTTCGCAAGCCGGGCACTGTCGTCGCCTATCACTCGGCCTGCTCGATGCAGCACGGCCAGAAGATCACCCGCCAGCCGAAAGAACTGCTGGCCAAGGCCGGCTTCATCGTGCGCGAGCCGCGCGAAGGGCATCTCTGCTGCGGCTCTGCCGGCACCTACAACATCCTGCAGCCCGAGATCTCGGCCAAACTGCGCGACCGCAAGGTGAAAAACATCGAGGCGACGGGGGCCTCGATCGTCGCCACCGGCAACATAGGCTGCATCACGCAAATCGCTTCCGCCGCGAAGATGCCGGTGGTGCACACGATAAAGCTGCTCGACTGGGCCTATGGTGGGCCGAAGCCGGAAGGTGTTCTGGAAGAAAGCCTGATCGCTGCGGAATAGGTCGCCCTGTCCTTACTCCGCCGCAAGCCTGTCGGCCGTACCGTAGGTCGCCTCATAAAGCGCGCGCTGGCGGCTGAGCGCGACCATGGTGTTGCGCAGCAGGATGGCGACCGTGATCGGGCCGACGCCGCCCGGCACCGGGGTGATCCAGGAGGCGACCTCGCGCACGCTTTCAGTGTCGACGTCGCCGACGATGCGGCTGGAGCCGTCGGGGGCGATTTCGGAATTGATGCCGATGTCGATGACGGCAGCGCCCGGCTTGACCATGTCGGCCTTGATCAGCCGCGGCTTGCCGACGGCAACGAACAGCGCATCGGCGCGCCTTGCATGGGCGGCGACCGATCGCGTCATGTGGTGGCAGACCGTCACCGTCGCGCCTTCGCTCATCAACAGGAAGGCGATCGGCTTGCCGACGATTTCCGAATGGCCGACGATGACGACTTCCAGTCCCTTGAGGTCGAGGCCGGTCTCCTTCAGCAGCTCGACCGAGGCGGCCGCCGTGCAAGGCGCGAGATCGAGCTGGTTGTAGACGATGTTGCCGATCGAGGCCGGATGCATGCCTTCGACATCCTTCAGCGGATGCACCGCCGCTTGCAGCGTCTTGATGGGGATATGCGCTGGCACGGGCCGCTGGATGATGATGCCGGTAACGCGCGGATCGGCATTCAGGCCGTGGATCGCAGCTTCCAGCTCGCCTGCTGTGATGGTGGCGGGAAAGCGCCGTTCTTCGAAATCGATGCCGGCGAGCTCAGCCTTGGCGCGCTGGTTGCGCACATAGACGTCCACCGCATCGGTGTCGCCGACGGTGATCGAGATCAGCTTGGGCGGAAAACCCTCGGCTTTGGCGATCGCTGCGTCCTCGCGAACGGCGGCGATGATGCGCTGGGCTACCGGGCCGCCCTTGAGATAACGGCTGTCTTCGGACAGAGGCATGGGTGAACTCTTTTGTGGAACTTGCCACCCAGATAGCAAAAGAACGCGGCAAAGGGCAGCATGAAAGCGAACCGCTATGCCCGTTGCGCGACGCGTGGGTGGCCTTTTGCCCTCGATTTCTGCTCAAAACGGAAAGGGCAGCGCGGTTTCCCGTGCTGCCCTTCCTGACCGGCCGCATCCCCATACGGCCCGTCCCCCGTATCCCTAAACTGGCCTCGAAACGCGGACTGCTTTGCCGGCCAGGTGATTCGCAAGGACTATTATATCACCTCGACCGTGGTTCCGACATTGACCCGCTCATAGAGATCGACAACGTCCTCGTTGCGCATGCGGATGCAGCCCGACGACACCGCGCCGCCGATCGTCCACGGCTGGTTGGTGCCATGGATGCGGTATTCGGTGGTGCCGAGGTAGAGCGCACGGGCACCAAGCGGGTTCTCCATGCCGCCGGCAAGATAGGTCGGCAAATAGCGGCCCTTGGCGGCTTCGCGCTTGATCATCTGCGCCGGCGGGCGCCAGTCCGGCCACTCGCGCTTGTTGGTGATCTTGTGCGTACCCGACCATTCGAAGCCCGGCTTGCCGGTGCCGACGCCATAGCGCCTTGCCTTGCCGTTCTTCTCGACCAGGAAGAGGAAATTCTGCGTGGTGTCGATGACGATCGTGCCCGGCTTCTGGCCTCCGTCATAGTCGACTTCCTGCGGCAGGTAGATCGGGTTGATCTGGGGACGCGCGACCATGCGCTTGGCCGGCGGCTGCACCGCCGCCGTCTGCACCCGGTCGGGCTGCGCCGGGCGCAGGCGTCGCTGCTGCTGCACCACCTGCCGGTTCTGGCGCACGATGCCGGGCGCATGGCCAAGCTGCAGCACCCAGGGTGCGGAAAGGTCGGGGCTCACCATCACCGGCGGCCTGTCGGCATAGCGGTCGCCGGCGGTTGAGGGTGTGACGCCGGCGGCAAACACAGCCACGGCGCCGAGCACGGGAAACAACACTGTCTTCATCGTAACGCACCTTGATCGTCTGATACAAACGGGTGGAAACGTCCTCCCGGTTCGGCGATCATTGGCGCGCAAGCAGCAACCGAAACATGAATCGGAATGCGTAAAATGCGGCTTTGTCAGTAAACCTTTCGGTGTGGTTACCGCCGGGTTCAGGAATCTGGTAAAGCCGCAGTAAATGCCGCGCAAAAGCGCGTTAACGAACGGATTTTGGCCTATGGACAAGGAACACACCGGCCTGCTCGCCGGCCCCGACGGTGTCGCGCGCTGCTTCTGGCACGGCAATCTGCCCGACTATCTGCACTACCACGATCATGAATGGGGCCGGCCTGTGGCCGACGACCGCAGGCTGTTCGAAAAGATCTGCCTGGAAGGCTTCCAGTCGGGCCTGTCGTGGCTGACCATACTGCGCAAGCGGGAGAATTTTCGCGAAGCCTTCGCCAATTTCGAATTCGACAAGGTAGCAAGCTTCACCGACAAGGATGTCGAGCGCCTGCTCGGCAATGCCGGCATCATCCGCCATCGCGGCAAGATCGTCTCGACCATCAACAACGCCAGGCGCGCCCGCGAAATGGTGGACGAATTCGGCTCACTGGCCGCCTGGTTCTGGAAGTTCGAACCCGGCAAGGACGAGCGGCCGCAAATCGTCGACCTCGCCCATCTGCGCGCGAACCCGACAACGGCCGTCTCGGTGCGGATTTCGAAGGAGTTGAAGAAGCGCGGCTGGAGCTTTGTCGGCCCGACCACGGTCTACGCTTTCATGCAGGCCATGGGCCTGGTCAACGACCACCTCGAGGGCTGCGCCTGCCGCCAAGAGGTCGAGAAGCAGCGGAAGGCTTTCAGGCGGCCGAAATAGGCTCAGGTGCCGTTGGCGCTGGCCAGCACCAGGCCGGCGACGATCGCCACCACCGTGGCCAGGGTCGGATAGATCACCAGCAGGCCGGTCATCAAGGCGTCGCGCATGGATGGTCCCTTGCCGGTGTCGGCGGGTACTTCGAACGGTCCGGCAGCCTGGCTGATCATTTTCGGGACGTTGATGTCGGCCGGGCGCAGGCGTGCGGACAATCCGGCGTCGCTGTCGATGGCATGGAATCTTGCTGTGCTGGTCATGGCCGCGAACCCTCATTTCCCGCGCTTTATCGGCGGCGATTGTGTCGGCACGATGCCGCACGCATGGCGGGATTGTTTCATTTGCGGTCCGGATTGGTTTCAAGGAGGTGCGGCATCGCCTTCTCTCATCGGCAGCGCCAGAGGTCTGACCCTTGCCGCATCCGACCTCTTCGGTTAGGACACCCGCGTTGCGAAAATCGCAACATTGCCGACCTGCAAGCATCATAAAACGCCGAGCAAACACCCCATGGCCGATAAATCGGAAAAGACGAAAGCGCGACTGCCGCGCGGCTTTGCCGACCGCAGCGCCGAGGACATCCGCGCCGTCGAGAAGATGATGGCGACGATCCGCTCGGTCTATGAGCTTTACGGTTTCGAACCGGCCGACCAGCCGCTGATCGAATACACCGATGCGCTCGGAAAATTCCTCCCCGACCAGGACCGGCCGAACGAAGGCGTGTTCTCCTTCCAGGATGACGACGATCAGTGGCTGTCGCTGCGCTACGACCTGACCGCGCCGACGGCGCGTTATGTCGCCGAGAATTACGAGCGGCTGCCAAAACCTTACCGCAGCTATCGCTCAGGCTGGGTGTTCCGCAACGAGAAGCCCGGCCCCGGCCGCTTCCGCCAGTTCATGCAGTTCGATGCCGACACGATCGGCACGCCGGGTGTGGCCGCCGACGCCGAAATGGCGATGATGATGGCCGACGTCATGGAAGCGCTCGGCATCAAGCGCGGCGACTACGTCATCCGCGTCAACAACCGCAAGGTGCTGGATGGCGTGCTGGAGGCGATCGGCCTTGGCGGCGAGGAGAATGCCGGCCGCCGGCTGACGGTGCTGCGTGCGATCGACAAGCTCGACAAGCTCGGGCCGGAAGGCGTGAAGCTTTTGCTTGGCCCGGGCCGCTGGGACGGCGGCAAGGAGGGCGAAGGCGACTTCGCCAAGGGCGCCGGGTTGAACAACGGGCAAGCCGAGGCGGTTCTTCTCGCGACTGCGAGGACTATACAGGCCGGCCAGGATTCCATGGTCAGTTCGAACGCGATCTACCAGGAAGGCGTCGGCGAACTCGCCACGATTGAAGCGCTGGTCAGGGCGGCCGGATATGGCGAAGACCGGATTGCCATGGACCGCTCGGTCGTGCGCGGCCTCGAATACTACACCGGCCCTGTCTTCGAAGCCGAGCTTCTGGCCGAAATCCCCAACGAAGACGGCCAGATCGTTCGCTTCGGTTCGGTCGGTGGCGGCGGGCGCTATGATGGCCTTGTTTCGCGCTTTCGCGGCGAGCCGGTGCCGGCGACCGGTTTTTCCATCGGCGTCTCCAGGCTGATGACCGCGCTGAAGAACCTCGGCAAGCTTGATGCCTCGGACGTGATTGCGCCGGTCGTCGTGCTGGTGATGGACAAGGACACCGACAGCCTCGGCCGCTATCAGAAGATGGTGGCGGAGCTGCGCGCCGCCGGCATCCGTTCCGAAATGTATCTCGGCGGCGCCGGCATGAAGGCGCAGCTCAAATATGCCGACCGTCGCGGCTGTCCGGTCGCCATCATCCAGGGCGGCGATGAGCGCGCCAAGGGCGAGCTGCAGATCAAGGACCTGATCGAAGGCGCGCGCATGTCGGCCGAAATATCAGACAACGCCGAATGGCGCGCCGCACGCCCGGCGCAGGTGACGGTGGCGGAGGGCGAGCTGGTCGTCGAGGTGAGGAAGATATTGGCGGCGCAGGCTGAGGAGAGGGCGCGTGGCAAGTAGAGGCCGCGTTGGCGCCTCTGGTTTGGGACCAGAGGGTCGTGCAGCACTGAGGTCAGCAAGTTGACCTCCCGCACCCCCGCCATCTCCACCGACATCACCAACCTTTTCGCCACGCGCAACACGCATGCGGTCGAGGTCGCCATACTACAACCCGCCGACCCGTTCCTCGACATGGCCGGCGAGGATCTGCGCCGCCGGATTTTCCTGACCGAAAGCGAGACCGGCCAGACATTGTGCCTGCGGCCGGAATTCACCATCCCGGTCTGTCTCGACCACATCAGCTCGCAGGCCGGCACGCCGCGCCGTTATTCCTATCTGGGCGAGGTGTTTCGCCAGCGCCGCGAAGGCGGCAACGAGTTCTTCCAGGCCGGCATCGAGGATCTCGGCGACCGCGATACCGCGCAAGCGGATGCCCGCTCGGTGGCTGACGCGCATGCGCTGCTATCGCTGGTGCTGCCCGGCCAGGCATTGGCGATCACGCTTGGCGACCAGACCATTTTCGAGGCGGTGCTGGCCGCCCTTGGCCTGCCGCGCGGCTGGCGCATGCGTCTTGCCCGCGCGTTCGGCTCGGCGCCGATGCTTGAGGCGGCACTCGCCGATCTCGCCAACCCGCCGCGCAACAGCCAGCTCTCAGGTCCGGTCGCCGCTCTGGTCCTCGACGGTGATCTGGACGGTCTTTCCGCCCATATCGCCAGCGGCATGGAAGAGGCCGGCCTGTCGGCGTCCGCCGGACGCTCGCCATCCGACATTGCCCGGCGGCTGATCGAGAAAGCCGAATTGCGCAGCGTTCGGCTGTCGAGCGAGGCGTTTTCCGCGCTGAAGGATTTTCTGGCGATCGACGTTCCGCTAGATCGCGCGGCCCAGGCGCTGGAGACCTTCGCCACCAGCGCCGGTCTGTCGCTCGATATCGCGCTGGAAAAGTTCGCTGCCCGCGCCAAGGCGATCGAAGCGCATGGCTTGCCGGCTGATAAAATCCGCTACGACGCCGCCTTCGGCCGCCCGCTCGACTACTACACCGGCCTGGTTTTCGAAATCGCGGCCGACAATGGCGACCGGCCGCTGGTCGGCGGCGGCCGCTATGACCGGCTGCTGACCTTGCTTGGCGCCAAGACGCCTATCCCCGGCGTCGGCTTTTCGGTCTGGCTCGACCGCATCGAGGCATTGCGGGAGACGGCGCCATGATCACGCTGGCGATCCCGTCGAAAGGCCGCCTGAAAGAGCAGGCGCTGGACGTGCTGGCCAAAGCCGGGTTAGCCGTCAGCCTGCCCGGCGACGAGCGCAAATACCACGCCCGCGTCGAGGGCCTGGACGATGTCGAAGTGGTGTTCCTGTCGGCTTCCGAGATATCAGGCGAGATCGGCCAGGGTGCCGTCGATCTCGGCATCACCGGCGAGGACCTGGTGCGTGAAAACCTTGCCGACTGGGAGAGCCGCGCCGAAATCGTCGCCCGTCTCGGTTTTGGCCATGCCGATGTCGTGGTGGCCGTGCCGGACATCTGGCTCGACGTCGACACCATGGCCGATCTCGACGACGTCGCTGCCGATTTTCGCCAGCGCCATGGCCGGCGGCTGCGCATCGCCACCAAATACTGGCGGCTGACCCAGCAATTCTTCTCGCAGAAGCACGGCATCCAGGTCTACCGCATCGTCGAGAGCCTGGGGGCCACCGAAGGTGCGCCGGCGGCGGGTCTGGCCGATGTCATCGTCGACATCACAACCACCGGCTCGACGCTACGCGCCAATCATCTCAAGGTGCTGGGCGATGGCCTCGTCCTGCGCTCGCAGGCTTGTCTCGTGGCGTCCAGGAAGACACGGGCGGCGGCCGATGAAGCGGTCCTGCGCGACATCGCGGCGAAGATGGCGACTGCGGTCGGATAGCGGCGGGCCTTCGCCCGCTGCCCCTCAGGGCTCCGAACCCGGCTTGAAAACCCTGACGGCGGCCGTCCCGCGGCGTCGGTAGCTTTGCGCCGGGGTTTTCCTGTATAGGAATTATTTCCTTGACTGGTGAGGGCAGCTATGCTACATTTTTGCCCATGGTGCTGATTTGCGCCAGTGACCCGCCGCCCAGGCGGGTTTTTGCGTTGATGTTCATCAACCAACGAAGGCCCCGAAGCGTCGTGGGCCGGATCGTTGCCCTGCCACGACTATCGGCGGGATTTTCACCACCCCCTCAGGCTGATAGGCTCGGCCAATCCCGGGAGGAGAGAGCGATGCCGGTCAATCTCGACGAGCTGAAGAATGCCAGCAATCTGCGCGGACGCGGAGCGCGAGCGGGCGGTGTCTTCGTCGCACCCGTCGATGGTAGGGCGCATGTCTCTGGCGAACGCAGCGTGCCGCTGCTCGACAAGACCATCCCCGCGCTGTTTTCCGACACGGTCAGCAAATATGGCACGCTCGACGCCGCCGTCTTCGTCGACCAGAACAAGCGCTTCACCTGGAGCGAACTTTCGGACACGGTGGATGCGCTGGCCGCCGGCTTCCTGGCACTGGGCCTGGCAAAGGGCGATCGCGTCGGCATCTGGTCGCCCAACCGCTGGGAATGGCTGGTGACGCAGTTCGCCACCGCCCGCATCGGCCTGATCCTGGTCAACATCAACCCGGCCTATCGGTTGACCGAGCTCGACTATGCGCTGAACAAGGTCGGCTGCAAGGCGCTGGTCACCGCTGCCAGGTTCAAGACGTCAGATTATCTCGGCATGATCGAGACGCTGGCACCCGAGATCGCCAAGGCCACACCGGGCAAGCTCAAGGCACAAAAACTGCCGGCGTTGAAGATCGTCATCCGCATGGGTGACGAGAACTCGCCCGGCATGTTCAATTTCGGTGATGTGCTGGCCATGGCCGGGCGTGACGAGCATGACAGCCTCGACCGCATCTCTGAGAAGCTGAAGCCGGGCGAAGCCATCAACATCCAGTTCACCTCAGGCACCACGGGAGCCCCCAAGGGCGCGACGCTGACCCACGGCAACATCGTCAACAACGGCAATTTCGTCACTTCGGCGATCAAGCTGACCGCCGACGACCGGCTCTGCATACCAGTGCCGCTCTACCACTGCTTCGGCATGTCGATGGGCACGATGGGTTGCGTCTCGAAAGGCGCCACCATGGTTTTCCCGGGAGAAGGGTTCGACGCCGGCGCCACGCTGAAGGCGGTGGCTCAGGAACGCTGCACCGGGCTCTATGGCGTACCGACCATGTTCGTTGCTCTGCTGGATCATCCGGATTTTTCCGCCTTCGATCTCTCCAGCCTGCGCACCGGCATCATGGCCGGTTCGCCATGCCCGATCGAGGTGATGAAAAAGGTGGTGTCGCTGATGCATATGGAACAGGTGACCATCGCCTACGGCATGACCGAGACCAGCCCGGTGTCGTTCCAGAGCGGCGTCGACGACCCCCTGGAAAAGCGCGTCTCGACCGTCGGGCGCATCCACCCCCATGTCGAGGTCAAGGCGGTCGATGCCGATGGCGCTACAGTTGCGGTCGGCGTACCGGGCGAGCTTTGCACGCGCGGCTATTCGGTGATGAAGGGTTACTGGGACGACGACGACAAGACCCGCGAGGCGATCGACGCCGACGGCTGGATGCACACCGGCGACCTCGCCACCATCGACGCCGAGGGCTATTGCAACATCGTCGGCCGGGTCAAGGACATGGTCATCCGCGGTGGCGAGAACGTCTATCCCAGGGAGGTCGAGGAATTCCTCTACCGCCATCCAAAGGTCAAGGAGGTGCAGGTGTTCGGCATTCCCGACGCCAAATATGGCGAGGAGCTGTGCGCCTGGATCGTGCTCAAGCCCGGCCAGATCGCCACCGAGCAGGAGGTCAGAAACTTCTGCGCCGGCCAGATCGCCCATTACAAGATCCCCCGCCACATCCGCTTCCGCACCGAATTGCCGATGACGGTGACCGGCAAGCCGCAGAAGTTCTTGATGCGCGAGGCGATGGTGGAGGAGCTGGGCTTGGTGGCGCAGAAGACGGCGTGAACGGGTGAACGCTTCGATCTGTCGGTGCGCGAATGCAGCCACGGTTCGCAGCAGCGCGCAGGGGCTTGCATGAGCGGTTTCGGACGTTCGGTGACTTCATATGCGATGCCGCTGGCCGCCTTGGTCATGGCTGTCGCCGTCAGGGCCGGCGGGGTGTCGGCGGACGAAGGTTCGCTGGGCGTCAGGATACTCGTCGGAGCGCTTTCGAGTGCGATCATGTTCACCACCATTTTCGTGGTGCTCGACCACGCCGAGGCGGTGGCTCGGCGTGTAGGAGAGCCCTACGGCACATTGGTGCTGACTTTTGCCGTGACGGCAATCGAGGTGTCGATCATCGTTTCCATGATGCTGCATGGAGAGAACAACCCTACGCTTGCGCGTGAGTCCGTCTTTTCAACGGTGATGATTGCATCTACCGGCGTCGTCGGCACGTGTCTTGCGCTTGGCGGCTGGCGCCATCGCAAGCAGGCAATTGTTCGACAAGGGACCAGCGCATATTTGGCGGTTCTGATCGCGCTGACCATCATGACGCTTATTCTGCCAACCTACACACAAGCTACGGGGCCGGGCACATTTTCGGCAGCTCAACTTGGCTTTGTGAGCGTGCTTTCGGTGCTGCTTTATGCAAGCTTCGTGTTCGCGCAGACCGTCCGCCACCGGGAAGACTTTGTCGAAGGGCAGGCCCACGGCGTTTCGCTGCGGACTGCTCCGCACGAAAGCGTCTTTGCCAGCGCTCTGTTGCTGATGGCCGGCCTGATCGGCATTGTCATGCTCGCCGAGCAGGTCGCGGCAAGCGTCGAAGATACGCTCGTTGCCTACCAGGTGACCCAGGCTGACAGCATTGTGGGGGCAATGATCGCCGGGCTGGTGTTGATGCCGGAGGCCATTTCGGCGGTTCGCGCTTCACTCAACAATGAGCTGCAACGCGGTTTGAATGTCGCGATGGGTTCCGCTTGCGCCACAATCGGTTTGACAATACCGGCGGTCGCAGCCGCCAGCCTGCTGACGGGCAGAGGGTTAACCCTGGGGCTTCCAGCGACTGACACAGTGCTTTTGATTTTAGCGCTCTTCATATGCAATGTGAGCTTTAGTACTGAAAGAACAACATTCTTGACGGGCGCTGTCCATATCGTGGTATTTCTTACATATATATTTCTTATATTTGTGCCATGAACTCTGGCTCAGGTTGGCGCTTGAGGGCTGGCTCGCGCTGCGGCTGGGCAATGGCCGACGTCGGCTGTAAACCCCGATTGGCATCCAACATCGGTGGGGCGTCCACGCCGCCATGGCGCTGCATCGTCGAAATGAGCAGATGGTCGAGGGCACAGAATTCGTCCAGGGTGATCGGTCCCTTGCCGCGCGGATGGCCGTGCCCCTGGGCGGTGACGAATTCCTCTTCGAACAGTTTCTGCCTGATCAGGCCACTCGAACGTCTTCCGCGGCTCCGATGAAGAGATCGATGTCGCCCTGCTCCAGGTGCTCGACGATCCTCGGCTTGTCGGGCACCGTAAAGGCGACCTTTGCGTTGGGAGCTTGGGATTTGAACCGCGGAATGAGGTCCGGAGCCAGGATCGCTGCCGGATTGTCCGTTGCGGCAATGCGATAGACACGTTTGCTTGTGGCGGGGTCGAACAGATGAGCAGTATTCACGAAATCGCTCAACCGAGCAGCCGGACGAGTTCGGGCTCAAGTGCCAGGGTCGTTCAGCAATTGACGCAGCCGCGTCAGGCGGGCCGACAAGGCCGATTGGGTAATGTTCAATCTCGACGCCGCATGGGTGACGTTCTGGTGCTTCAACAGCGCATCGAGTGTCAGCAGCAAGCCAACGTCGAAATCCGATAGCCGTTTTGTCAATGGGACCTCGAACCAGCAGGCGCTATTCAATCGGTAGCGCTCTCTAGCACGGTTCCGGAGATTGAAGGACAATGGCTTCGAAGTTTACTGCCGCCTATGGCGATTTTGCGACAGGTGCTGCTCCTCGCCACAACGCGGCCCGACCGTTCCAGATGGCACGACTGTTTCCAGCCAGAGGTCCTAACGACGATCGGCCCGCATCTCCGTCGACTTCGGCGCCGTGCCGGGTTCTTGAACGAGCGGTCCGAGCAGCACTTCTCCGAACAGTGGCTGGTAGCGGCGGCGCACGGCCGGGTCTTCCTTGAAGGACAGTGCGTACTGGCCGATCTGGTGGAAATAGGTGATGCGCGCCCGCACGATGCTCTCGTCTTCCGAATAGCCCATGGCGCGGAACGCCCGGATGAGCAGCGCGATGCGCAGATCGTCGATGTCCTTGACTTCCTGAGCGAGCTTTTTCGATGTCCGTGACCAATCGCGAACAGCCAGGTCAAGCAGCGGGCTGAAAGGGGCTTCATCCACCCAGACATGCACGATGTCGGTGAAGAACTGCAGGCCGTCTATGTCGTGGATCTCGCGCATCGCCCAGAACGGCGCGCAATTGCTGTTTCGCCATTCCTGCAAGAGGCCGCCGCGAAGGTCCGCCAGGCTGGCAAAATGGAAATAGAAGCTGCCCCGCGTGACCTTCAACTGCTGCGCCAGGCGGTCGATCTTGACCTCGCCGATGCCGCGCTTTTCCAGCACCTTGCGCGCCGCCGCAATCCAGGCCTCACGGCTGAGCGTCTGCCGCGCCGCTTTTGATCGCACCGCCGGTCGAGGCGGTCGTTTCGTTTTCGCCAGCACGCCTTTCCCGTTCATGAAATTCGAGACCTTCGTCGCCGCGCGCAACGCGCATGGCCGATTCGCCTATCGAACCGCCCCGTGACTGCTTCGCAATTCTCCGTGTCACCGTCTATCGCCGGATACGCATTTTCAGGGCAGTGCACTGATTCGCTCCAGCATCAGCGTGAAGAACGGCGCCGGATCGATCCGGCGCAGGACATTGCAGTTCTTGCGGCGGCCGGTGACGTGCCACCAGTCGACGACGGTCATGCCTATGGTTTCGGGCGAGACGATATCGACCGTCACGGCGCACTGGCGCTGCTCGTAGATCCCCGGGGCCAGAAGGTAACCGGTGACGCACGCATCGTGGATGGGACGCGCCGCCGTCGCGAATTTGTGGGTGCCGTATTGGCGATAGAAGTCGGCCATGTTGGCGGCCTCGATCGCCGCGCGACTGCCGGTGGCGCGCAGGGCGTCGAGCCATTCAGGCGTCATCAGGGCAGTGTAGGTGCAGTCGATGCCGGCCATCGTCACCGGGACGCCGCTGTCGAACACTTTGTGCGCGGCATGCGGATCGACAAAGATGTTGAACTCCGCGGCAGGCGTGGCATTGCCGCCTTGAAAAAAGCCCCCGCCCATCAGCACGACTTCGCGCAGCCGAGGGACGATTTTCGGTTCCATGGTCATGGCCATGGCCAGGTTGGTCATCGGCCCGAGCGTGCAGACGGTCAACGCGCCTTCCGGCGCATCCATGATCGTGCGCACCAGGTAATTGACTGCGTGCTCGCTCTGCAGCGGTGTGACGGGTTCGGGCAGATCGGCGCCGTCGAGGCCCGTTTCGCCGTGAACATACTCGGCCGTGATCAGCTTGCGCACCATCGGCGCCGGGCAGCCGGCATAGACCGGCACATCGGGTCGTCCGGCAAGTTCCACGACCTTGAGCGCATTCTTCGACGTTAGGGCAAGCGGCACGTTGCCGCCGACTGTCGTGATGCCGACTACCTCGAGTTCGGCTGGCGAGCCTAGCGCGAAAAGGATCGCGAACGCGTCATCCTGACCTGGGTCGGTGTCGATGATTATCTTGCGTGGTGCCATTGTGCCGCGTTTTTCCCGTTGCGCTCGAAAGCCTATTGCTGAGGCGATTTGGATGTGTAGAAATACAGTACTGTATCTTATGTTCAAGAGAAGGTGTTCGAATGGACGCACGCGGCGACTTTTCCGAAATTCCGATCATCGATGTGTCGGCGCTCTATGGCGATGACCAGGAAGCGATCGCCGCGACGGCGGCGACACTGCGCCGCCATCTCGAGACGATCGGCTTCCTCTATGTCGTCGGGCATCCGATCCCGCGTGCCGACGTCGAAGCGGTTCGCGAAGCCAGCAAGCGCTTCTTCGCTCTGCCCGAGGAGCAGAAACTGGCGCTGAAGATCGACAGGAATTTCCGCGGCTACCTGCCCTTTGCCGGCTCGACGATCGTGACGTCGTCGGTGGCGACAGTAAGCAAGCCGAACCAGAGCGAATCGATCTTCTTCATGCACGAGGTCGAGGCCGACGACCCCAGGACATTGGCCGACAAGCCGCTGCAGGGTCCCAACCAGTGGCCGGACGAGGCAACGCTTGCTGGCTTCAGGCCAACGATTGAACGCTATGTCGATGAGATGAGCACACTGGCCCGCAAAATGGTCGGCGCCATCGCTCTTTCGCTTGGACTTCCGACCGACAGTCTCGACCGTTATTTCGATCAGCCGACAACCTTCCTGCGGTTGCTGCACTACCCGACGCAGCCGCATGAGGAGGGGCTATTCGGTTCGGCCCCTCACACCGATTACGGCTTCATTACACTGCTGGCGCAGGACAATGTCGGCGGCCTGGAAGTCAAGAACAAGGCGGGCGAATGGGTTCCCGCGCCTCCGGTCCCGGACTCCTTCGTGATGAATGTCGGCGACATCCTGGCGCGCTGGTCGAACGACCAGTTCGTCTCGACGCCGCATCGCGTCATCAACCGGTCGGGGCGCGAGCGCTATTCCCAGCCCTTCTTCTTCGACCCGTCCATGGATGAAACGATCGAGGCGCTGCCGGTCTGCGTGCCGGCCGGTAGCCAGCCGAAATATGAGCCGGTGCTCTACGGCGACTATCTGATGGAGCGCATCGACAAGAACTACCATTACCGCAAGAAAAAGGCTGCGGAAGCAGCCGGTACATAGACGGATCAATGCTTGGCTGCGGCGATGAGGACGCGAGGCCCTGATTGGAGAGCAGACTGCAGGAACCGTTGTAATCAAAAAAGGGGAACGAAAATGAGAGCACATTTACAGATGGCAGGTTTGGCGCTGGCCGCACTTGCCATAGCCTGGAGCGGACCTTCAGGCGCCGCCAAGGTGACGAAATCGGCCGAGGTTCAGCAGACCGGCATGCTGACCGTCGCCAACACGCTGGACTATGCGCCTTTCGAGTATCTCGACGCCGACGGCAAACAGACCGGGATTATCATAGAACTGGCCGGTGAGGTGGCCAAGCTGGTCGGCGCCAAGCTGGACGTGGCGCGCACACCTTTCCCCTCGATGATACCGGGCCTGGCGGCCGGCCGTTTCAAGGTCGCTTGGGAGACTTTCTCCGCCACGCCGGAGCGGCTCAAGCAGGTCGATTTCGTCATGTTCCTGAAGGCCGGCCTGGCTGTTTCGACGTCACCGGACAAGAAGGCGAGTTTCAGCGGCGACACCCCGCTCTGCGGCAAGCGGATCGGCGTTTCGGCAGGCAGCGCATCGGATTTCCTGGTCGACAAGCTGAGCACGGATTGCACCGGCAAGGGCCAGGCAGCCATCGAAAAATCGGTCTTCAACTCGTCGACGGATATCGTCCAGGCGGTGCTGTCCGACCGCGTCGACGCCCGCATGGACGATGCGACCGCCTCGAGCTATTTCGAGGTCACCAGCAAGGGCCAGCTCGTGGTGCTGCCGACCCTCTATGAAGTCGCGCCGCTCGGCATGGCGATCGCCAAGGACGACAAGGAGACCGCCGATATGATGGTGGGCGCACTCTCCGAGCTGTTCAAGAACGGCACCTACAAGGCTATTCTCGACAAATACGGCATGGGCGCCTACGCGATCAAGGAGCCCTATTTCGTCGGCAGCATGGAGGCGTTGCGCGCCGACTGACAAAGTTTTGTCCAGTCGGACGCACTTTGTTCTAAAACTTTGATCATGCTTTCCGAAATCATTTGGGGCTGATGCGATAGCGGTTGTCGGCGTCCGGTCTCGTGCCGGGCGCCGCTTCCGGATCAAGACCAGGAGAAGCAGCGATGGGCGCGGCCCACCCAAACGAGATACGCATCGAGCCGGGCGTCGCCGAGGCGGTTTCGCGCCTGACCGTCATGCCGCAGCGCCGCTACGGCATCTGGGTCGGCACGGCGCTGGCCCTGCTGGTGGCATTCCTGATCATCCGGGCCTTCGCCAGCAACCCTGCCTTTGCCTGGCCTACGGTGGTGAGTTACCTCCTGCATCCCTCTGTCATGCGCGGCCTTGGCAACACCTTGATGCTCACCGCGGTGATCATGATATTGGCGATCGTTGTCGGCACGGTCATCGCCATCATGCGCGTGTCGCCAAGCCCGGTGCTGCGTGCCTTCGCGGGTCTGTACGTCTGGTTTTTCCGTGGCGTACCGGCCCTGATACAGCTGATCTTCTGGTTCAACCTGTCGCTGCTGGTGCGCGAAGTCTCGTTGACCATCCCCTTTGTCGGCACGCTGTTTTCCGTGCGCACCAATGATTTCATGACTCCGTTCTTCTCTGCCGTCGTCGCCCTTTCCCTGTGCGAGGCGGGCTACATGGCCGAGATCATCCGGGCCGGCATCAAGTCGGTGCCGTCGGGCCAGGCTGAGGCGGCGAGCGCGCTTGGCATGCCGTACCGCATGATCCTGAAGCGCATCACGCTGCCGCAGGCGATGCGCTTCGTACTGCCGCCAACCGGCAATGAGGCCATTAACCTCCTGAAGATGACGTCGCTGGTGACATTCATCGCCGTCGACGACCTGTTCTATTCGGCGCAGAGCATCTATGCGCGCACCTTCGAGACGATCCCGCTTCTGATCGTGGTCGCCTTCTGGTATCTCGCGGTAGTCAGCATCATGTCGGTGGGACAGCATTTCCTCGAGCGACATTTCGGTCGCAGCGATACGCGCCGCGATGCCGTGACGATGCGCTTCCTGCGCAACATCATCAGCCTGCGTGGCATTTCCCGATGAGTGACGTGAAGGACGAAAATCGCGCCCGCTTCGGCGTCCCAGCCGACTCCATGGTTTTCGCGCGCGGCGTGCGCAAATCCTATGGTCCGCTCGAGGTTCTCAAGGGTGTCGATCTCGACGTACCCGTCGGATCGGTCGCCTGCATCATCGGCCCTTCGGGTTCCGGCAAGAGCACATTCCTGCGCTGCATCAACCATCTCGAGAAGCTCAGCGCCGGCATCCTGCTCGTCGACAGTCAGTTCGTCGGCTACGACCTTAGGGACGACAAGCTCTACGAGGTCAAGGACGACCTGCTTTGCCGGCGGCGCGCCGAGACCGGCATGCTGTTTCAGTCGTTCAACCTGTTCTCCCACATGACCGTGATGGAGAATTTGATTGAGGCGCCGACGCAGGTTCGGCGCATCCCCCCGGACGAGGCAAAGGCCGAAGCGGAGATTCTGCTTCGGCGCGTCGGTCTCCTGGACAAGGTCGACCGGTATCCGAGGGAACTGTCCGGCGGCCAGCAGCAGCGTGTCGCCATCGCGCGCGCGATGGCGATGAAGCCGAAAGTCCTGCTCTTCGATGAGCCGACATCGGCGCTCGACCCCGAACTCGTTGGCGAGGTGCTGCAGGTCATGCGCGATCTGGCCGAAAGCGGCATGACGATGGTCGTGGTCACCCACGAGGTAGGCTTCGCCCGCGAGATCGGCGATCAGCTGGTTTTCATGGATGGCGGTGTGATCATCGAACGCGGCGCTCCGCGCGAGATGATTGCCAATCCGGTATCGCCCCGAACCCGCGAGTTCCTGTCGCGGGTGCTTTGACGGCAAGAGAATCCACCCAAGAGAAGATCCACAAAAAAAGCGCGGGCCATGGCCCGCGCCTTCGCATATTCAGCCTTCCAAAGAGCTCAGTCCTTCTCGAAGATGCGCGCCTTGGCGACGACGCCGGCAATGGCGCCGCCGATCAACGGTGCCACGATGAACAGCCAGAGCTGGCCGATCGCCGCAGTTCCCGAAAACAGCGCCGGACCGATCGAGCGGGCCGGGTTGAGCGACGTGCCGGTCACCGGGATGATGGCGAAGTGCAGCCCTGCCAGCGTCAGGCCGATGACCAGTCCGGCGAACGCCGTCGAGTGCTTTTCGGCCGTGACGCCAAGGATCACGGTGACGAAGGTGAAGGTGCCGATCACTTCCCACAGGAAGGCCGAACTGACACCCCATTTCGTCACATCCCAGCCATTGGCGCCGAAGCCGGTGGTGTGTCCGCCAACCTGGCCGGAGACGATGATCCACAACGCCAGTGAAGCAAGGACGCCGCCGATGACCTGCGCGATCCAGTAGGGGATGACGTCCTTGGCCGGCAGGCGGCCGGCAAGGAAGACGCCGAGCGTCACCGCCGGGTTGAGATGCGCGCCCGAAATGGGGCCGATCGCATAGGCCGCGGCGATGAGGCCGATGCCGAACGCCAGACCGATGCCTTCCTGGCCAAGCGGCAGCGCGCCGCCGAAGCCGCCCGTCACCACAGAAGCCGTACCGATGAACACCAATAGAAATGTGCCTAGAACTTCCGCCAGATAAGTCTTCATTGCCCTCTCCTCGTGTCGATCCGCCGGTTCACCTTTTCGCGCCGCGAATCACAATCGGAAGAGTATTCGCAACCAGAAAAGTTGGAAAGCAGAGCGGTTGTGCCGGCCGACCTGCTTGTGCGCGCCGGTTGCGCGCTCTAGAGCAGGGCCGGAATAATTTTCTGCGTGACGGAACAAGACAATGCGACTGGGCGGAAGGCTGGCTGCGGCCATCGAAGTGCTGGAAGACATCGGCCGGCGCCACCGGCCGGTGGCGGACGCGCTGAAGGATTGGGGCCTGTCGCATCGCTTCGCCGGCGGCGGCGACCGTGCGGCCATCGGCAACATCGTCTATGACGCCTTGCGCCACAAGCGTTCCGCGGGCTGGCTGCTGGGGCAGGACACGCCGCGCGCCATTGGCTTCGGCGCCCTGCTGCTCGAATGGGGGCAGACGGCCCAGTCGCTCAACGAGGCGCTGGATGGTGACAAGTTCGCACCGCCGCTGCTGACCGCCGCCGAGCTTCAGGCCATCGCCGACGGTCGGCTCGCCGATGCGCCGGACGCGGTGCGGGCGGATGTTCCCGACTGGTGCGCGCCGCTTTTCGAGCGAGCCTTCGGCCCGAGCTGGGCCGACGAGGGCGCCGCGCTGGCAACGCGCCCGCCGCTCGACCTCAGGGTCAACACCTTGCAGGCCAACCGCGACAAGGTGCTGGCCGAACTGACGGGAACCGGCGCCAAACCCGCGGCAATCGCCCCGCACGGCATCCGCATTCCACCGATCGACGGCGATGGCCGGCACCCGAATGTGCAGGCCGAACCGGCCTTCCAGAAGGGCTGGTTCGAGGTCCAGGACGAAGGCTCGCAGATCGCGGCCGCCCTTGCCGGGGCCGAAGCCGGCATGCAGGTGCTGGATTTCTGCGCCGGCGCCGGTGGCAAGACGCTGGCACTGTCGGCTTCGATGGAAAATCGTGGCCAGATCTTTGCCCATGATGCGGAGAAAGCACGGCTGGCGCCGATCTTCGACCGCATCCGTCGTTCGGAAAACCGCAATGTGCAGGTGGTCACCAAGCCCACGGAACTCGCGCCGCTCGGCAACCACATGGACATCGTGCTGGTCGACGCGCCCTGCACCGGCAGCGGCACGTGGCGGCGCCGCCCCGACGCCAAGTGGCGGCTGACGCAGAGGCAGCTCGATACCCGCAAGGGCGAACAGTCGGCGATCCTCGATGCGGCCAAAGCCTATGTCAAACCGGGCGGCCTGCTGGTCTACATCACCTGCTCGGTGTTTGATGAGGAGAATGGCGAGCAGATCGCAGCCTTTCGGGACCGTAACAGCGGCTTTGTTCCCGTCGACCACCGCCAGCTCTGGGACAGCCGTTTTCCCGGCCATCCGGCAGCCGCGCGCATCGGCGCCAAAGGCGACATCTCGCTGTCGCCGGCGCTGAGCGGCACCGACGGGTTTTACTTCTGTGCGTTGCGCAGGTCGGCCTGAATCCGATCGGATGTCGCCAATTCCTGACGGATGCGTGGCGCCAGCCGGCAGGCCAGGTCGATTGTGCAGTGCAGCAAAAGCATTTGCCTGCCGTTCATGCCTCTGCAATAAGCTTATCCGCATAAAGGAAGGCAGCGGCCATGGCAGCAAAGATCGTACCCGCCCCGGACTATGAGGATCGCGTCAGGACCTCCTTCGCGCGCCAGAAGGCGATGGCCACGATCGGCGCCGAACTGACGCTGGTGACGCCCGGCATCATCGAGATCGAGATGCCCTATTCGGCGGCACTCACCCAGCAGCACGGCTTCCTCCATGCCGGCGTCATTTCGACGGCGCTGGACTCGGCCTGCGGCTATGCCGCCTTTTCGCTGATGCCGGAAAATTCCGGCGTGCTGACCATCGAGTTCAAGGTCAACCTGCTGGCGCCGGGCAGGGGCGAGCGCTTCCTGTTCCGCGGCTCGGTGACCAAGCCAGGCCGCACCATCATCGTCGCCGACGGCCAGGCCTACGCCTTTGCCGCCGACGGCGAGGCCAAGCTGATCGCCACCATGACCGGAACGATGATGACGGTGGTCGGGCGTGATGGCATAGAAGGGTGAGTGGCCGGTTCGCCGCAGGCGAATTCATCGTGCCGGTGGCACGATGAAAGGCCACGGACGCCGGGAGCTGCCGCAGGCAGCGGGTCCCGGCGAGCGGCGGCGCAGATAAGCAGGTGATCGGGCGGAGAGGAGCAAATCATCATGACCGATAAAATTCGCCGCCTGTCGGGCAAGGACGTCCTCTTCGTCATGGCGGCGCAGGCCGAATACGGTCCGCATCTCAAGCAGCTGTTCACGCCATTGATGACAGGTGTCGGTCCGGTCGAGGCCGGCGTCAGGCTAGGCGCTGAACTCTCCTGGCTGAAGTCGCAAAAAACCCTGCCCGACCTCGTCGTGTCGCTCGGCTCAGCCGGCAGCCGGACGCTGGAGCAGACGGGAATCTACCAGGCGGTTTCGGTCAGCTACCGTGACATCGACGCTTCGCCGCTCGGCTTCGAGAAGGGTGCCACACCCTTCCTCGACCTGCCGGTGACCGTGCCATTGCCCTTCAAGATACCTGATATCAAGCAGGCGACGCTATCGACCGGCGGCGCGATCATCACCGGTGCGGCCTATGATGCTGTTAACGCCGACATGGTCGACATGGAGACCTTCGCCTGCCTGCGCGCCTGCCAGTTGTTCGACATTCCGCTGATCGGGCTGCGCGGCATTTCCGACGGGGCGGCGGATCTCAGGCATGTCGGCGACTGGACCGAATATCTTGAAGTCATCGATGGGAAGCTGGCGGAGGCCGTCATGCGGCTCGAACAGGCCATCGGTTCGGGCACGCTTCTGAAAGATTCGCCGCATGAAGACGCCAGACCGCTCTGAAACTCGCAACCCATTGCGTCGACTCATTTCTTTCTCTAAACGCTCGCCATGAAAACAGCCAATCATCCCGATACCGTCCTGATTGTCGATTTCGGCAGCCAGTTCACCCAGCTCATCGCCCGCCGCATCCGCGAGGCCGGCGTGTTTTCCGAGATCGTGCCGTTCCAGTCGGCCGAAGCGGCATTCAAGCGCATCAATCCGAAAGCCGTGATCCTGTCCGGCGGCCCGGCTTCGACCGGCGATATCGGCAGTCCGCGCGCGCCGCAGATCGTCTTCGACGCCGGCGTGCCGGTGCTCGGCATCTGTTACGGCCAGATGGCCATGTGCGTGCAGATGGGCGGCGTCGCCGAAAGCTCCGACCATCGCGAATTCGGCCGCGCCTTCGTCGAGATCCAGAAGGACAGCCCGCTGTTCGAGGGCCTGTGGGCGCCCGGCCAGCGCCACCAGGTGTGGATGAGCCATGGCGACCGCGTCATCTCCTTGCCCAACGGCTTCGAGGTGTTCGGCAAATCGGAGGGCTCGCCCTTCGCCATCTTCGGCAACATCGAGCGCAAGATGTACGGCATCATGTTCCACCCCGAGGTGGTGCATACGCCCGACGGTGCCCGGCTGCTCAGGAACTTCGTCCACAACATCGCCGGCATCGAGGGCGACTGGACCATGCGCGCCTACCGCGAGCACGCGGTCGAGGCGATCCGCAAGCAGGTCGGCAAGGGCAAGGTCATCTGCGCGCTGTCGGGCGGCGTCGATTCCTCCGTTGCCGCGCTGTTGATCCACGAAGCGGTCGGCGACCAGCTGACCTGCATCCTTGTCGATCACGGCCTGATGCGCAAGGACGAGGCCGCGGGCGTGGTGGCGATGTTCCGTGAGCACTACAATTTGCCGCTCATTCTGGTCAACGCGTCGGACCGTTTCATCGACGCCCTCGAGGGCGAGTCGGATCCGGAGAAAAAACGCAAGACCATAGGCCGGCTGTTCATCGAGGTGTTCGAGGAAGAGGCCAAGAAACTCGGCGGCGCCGAATTCCTGGCGCAAGGCACGCTCTATCCCGACGTGATCGAAAGTGTCTCCTTCACCGGCGGCCCGTCGGTGACGATCAAGTCGCACCACAATGTCGGCGGCCTGCCGGCGCGCATGAACATGCAGCTGGTCGAGCCGCTGCGCGAGCTGTTCAAGGACGAGGTCAGGGCGCTGGGCAAGGAGCTTGGCCTGCCCGAGAGTTTCATCGGCCGCCATCCATTCCCCGGCCCGGGTCTTGCCATCCGCTGCCCCGGCGGCATCACCCGCGAAAAGCTGGAGATCCTGCGCGAAGCCGACGCCATCTATCTCGACGAGATCCGCAAGGCCGGCCTCTACGATGCCATCTGGCAGGCATTCGCCGTGCTGCTGCCGGTGCAGACGGTCGGCGTGATGGGCGACGGCCGCACCTACGAGTTCGTCTGCGCGCTGCGCGCCGTCACCTCGGTCGACGGCATGACGGCGGATTTCTACCACTACGACATGGCCTTCCTGGGGGCTGCTGCCACCCGCATCATCAACGAAGTCCGCGGCATCAACCGCGTCGTCTACGACGTGACGTCGAAGCCGCCTGGAACAATCGAGTGGGAGTAGGGGGATTAGGCGGCGATGGTGTGTTGTCGCCTCCGCTGGAGTTAGCGCTGATTGCCTGACAGCACTCAAACGTGATCGGGCACGAATGTAAAGCATCGTCGGAGCCGTTTAGAGCCTTGGCATATGACGTGCAATACGCGGGTTTGAGCGAGCGACGATGGCTCGGCTGAAAGTTGGCTCGAACGTACTTTGCGGACCGCAAGGGGCGATAACTTCTGGCAACCGATTCGGCATCGGGCAGCGCGTTGGCTGTTTCCAGGAACATCCTTGACTGGATTGCGTTTCCTATTCCGGACCTTTCCAAAACAGGGAGAACGGTGTCATGGACTGGAACCGCGTGGAAGGAAACTGGAAACAGGTGAAAGGCAAGGTCAAGGAGCAGTGGGGCAAACTCACCGATGACGACCTTGACCGCATCGCCGGCAAGCGCGATCAACTCGAAGGCAAGATCCAGGAGCGTTACGGCATCGAAAAGGACCGCGTGCGGCGCGATGTCGACGATTGGTACGGGCGGCAGGGTTGGTAGGCATGTGAGCCCCGGCTGTGGCCATTCCAGGACGCGGCCCAACAGTCCGGCAGGACCATGCGGGCGCTGAGCCTTGTCGTCGGTTGAGTTTTGCAGCAAGGATTTCGTACTGTGGCTGAAAATATCTCTCGCAAGCAGGAGCAACGGGGGACAAGAAGAATTGTCACGTGGGCGATCGCAGTTATCGCCGTGATTTTTCTTGCTCTACTGGCTATATTCGTGTTCGGCCCGTTGCTATGACTTTCATGGCGATGATTGAGCTGTCTCCGATCCGGGGATGATCGGGCATTGGTCGGGGACGCGGGCAGCGGCCACCAGTGAGCAACTATGCTTCAGGCGAGGGCATGCGGCCAGCGCTGCTTCCGCGGCCGGACGACGCCAAGGCGGCGCACCTATATCGACCGCCGTCGCGCGGCTAGCCGGTCTGCAGTGCCGGCACAAAAACCTGTTTCACAAGAATTTTGCTGAACACGATTTCGCCGGGAACATATCAGGAAAGGATTGGTTTGGTGGCGGTACACCCAACCAGGAGATCTACCATGATCGTCAAACTTCTGTCCGCCGCTGTGCTCGCGCTCACATTGGCCACATCGGCAGTGGCACAGTCGAACAGTTCCGGCTCCAACAGCGGTTCGGGCTCGAACGACGGCACCGGGGCTACGTCTGGAAATACCGGCGGCAACAGCGGCACCGGCTCTGGAACGTCCGTGAATCCTTCCGATCCGAGCACTACAAATTCGACAAATTCCACAACGAAATCAGGTGGCATGACTGACCGCTGCAAAGATTCGGCAGGCAATGACATCGACAACAACACCGCGACCGGCACGACAACATCGAATGTGCAGAACTGTAATAAATGACCCGGCTCCTCAATCCGTTGCCGGACCAGTGCTTCGGCAGCGCATTGAGCGCTGAGAGCGGTAAGCGCAGATGAACCGGCAGGCCGCCAAGCAAGCGCCGCCCCAATTCTGGTGGTTGGCAGGAGCATCGGCGGCTGTCGTCATCGGTTTTGCCGTCTTCGCCAGCGGATCGGTTCGCAGCAACAGTCTGCGAGAAACCACGCTTGTGCAGGCGATCGGCGGCGACCCTCAACGAGCCGTCCCGGCCATGATCCGCAACGGCTGTGGCGGATGTCACGAAATCCCGGGGGTGCCCGGCGCCCGTGGTACCGTCGGTCCCTCCCTGCAGGGCGTCGTCGAAAGAGGATATATCGGGGCATCGCGAGCCAGCCCGGATGCGATGATGCGCTGGATCAGCAGAGCGCGGGACGTAGACCCGAACACGGCCATGCCCAATACAAATCTGTCGCCTCAAGAGGCGCGCGACATCACCGCCTATCTCTATGCGCGGACATGAGGCGCACTGAACTGGTCCGACGGCGCAGGCGCCTTGCCAGCAGAAGCAGCAGCCCAAGCATCAACACGGCGGCGCACGCCACAAGTGATTGAGCCGCCAGAACCATGATTGTCTGGCCTGTTGTCGAGCCGGCTCGCATCTGGCGTATATCGGCCGCGGTAACGCTGACGTCGGGATTTCCGAACCGAGCGGTGACGTAATTTGCAAGGGCTGCCACCTGGCCATCGTCCAGCCAGCCGCCGAAGGCCGCCATCGATTTACGCCCCGCCACGTCGCCAGCTTTGACGCCTTCAAGGATGGTCATGGCGACATCCTCGGGCGTGGCCGCGCCGGGGGTGCTGTTGCGGGTCAAGGACGGATAGGATCCGTCTGACGATCCGCCTCCGTTCGCCCCATGGCACGTCGAACAGAGCGATCGATAGAGATCATCGCCGGCTGCGGTCCCGCTGCCTTGCGTCATCCCTTCGGTTCCAGCATCGCCGTCGGCCGTGGCCGCGTTACCCCATGAGAAACGCGGCTGCTTTTCGTCTCCCGATTGGGCGGGCACGTCCCTGAGATAAGCGACGATGGCCTGGATATCGTCATCGGAAAGATGTTGCAGGCTGTTCATGACCGTTTCCGCCATCGGCCCGCCCGCATAAGCCTTCCCGGGAACGGCGCCGGTTTTGAGAAATCGAGACAGCTCTTCGTTGCTCCAGCCGCCGACGCCTGCGATCTTGTCGCTGGTGATGTTGAAGGCCTGCCAGATGCCGGCGGTGCCGCCGGCAAGCTTGTGGTCTTCATCCATGCCGAACGTCGCATTCCTTGGCGTGTGGCAGGCACCGCAGTGGCCGAGCACCTCGACCAGGTAGGCTCCCCTGTTCCATGCGGCGGTCCGGTTCCGATCGGGCGTGAAACTGCCGGTATGCAGGTTCGCGAGCTTCCACAGCGCAACTGTCCAGCGCTGGTTGAATGGAAAAGGCAGGATGTTTCGCGGCTGCGGCTGCGAGATCGGCGGCTGCGCCAGGAGGTAGGTCCGGATCGCAAGCACGTCCTCGCGGCTCATCGCGGCGAAGCTGTCATAGGGCATGGCGGGATAGAGATCGGCTCCGTCGCGCCTGATACCTTTCTGCACGGCCCGCACGAACTCGTCCGCGGAGTAGCGTCCAATGCCCGTGTCAGGATCAGGTGTGATGTTGGTCGAGTATACGTCGCCGAAGGGTGTCGGCACGCGATAGCCTCCAGCGAACGGGCGGCTCGGATTGGACGTGTGGCAGCCGATGCAGTCGGCCGCTCGGGTAAGGTATTCACCCTTCTGGATTTCGCTCGCCCGCAGCTCAGTGCAAAGCGCCAACGATGCCAAGACGAGCGCGACCGCCCGGGAGGTGACGGCCGGGAATGGAATGCCCGCGGCAGGCCAAGGCGGGCACCGGCGGACGGCCAATCTCCGGGTCTTTGACCTCGTCACAGTTCGCACCCGCTGAAGATCAGCCCTGCCATCAGCTGCGCCAGCAAGATGAGCGTGAACAGCGCCCCGATGCCCACGGAAGTCCTGGCAAGGAATGCGCGCGTGCGCGCCTTCCGGGGCGGAACCGTACCATGTCCGCGGTCATGAACGGCGTGCCACGACAGCAGCGCGCCTGCCAGGGCGACCGCGGCGCCTATCAACGAGAACAAGGCAGTGGGACGAAAGCCGGCATGGCATTGCCAGGATGCAATCGAATAATCGAGCTGCAGCGTTATTGCCCACGCAACTGGTCCGCTGACCAGGCCTGCCCAGGAAACGCCGGTACGGATCGCCTGCATCTCACATCCTCGGAGCCCAATAGATAACAAGATAGAGCACGACCCATGAGACGACGACGAAGTCCCAGTAGAAGGCGTTGTCCGAGACGTCGCTGAAGCGGCGGCCTGCCTTGCCTTTTTGCGTGAACATGAGAACCGCCAGGACGATCGTGTCGCCGACATCGGTAAGGAGATGCGTCGTATGCAGCCCGAGCAGGAACCAGACGATCGATCCGTAAGCGTTCTGATCCCAGGAAATCCGCAGAGCCGGAAATTCCCAGATGCGAACGATCAGCGGAAGAATGCCGACGATCGACATGACGACCATGCCAAGGCGAACTTTCGCCAGGTCCTGGCGACGTGCCCAAACCTCGATCATGTGGTTGGGCACGACGCTCGCAACCAGAATAACCAGTACTGCCGTCCCCGGCAGCAGATCTGGCGCAGGGGCCCCAATGGGCCAATGCCGGGCCAGCACGGCCAGATAGAAGTAAGTGCCTATCGCCAAGGCAAAACCGGTTGCCTCGAGGGCAATGAAGGCAAGGGTTCCCCACCACATCGGGCTCGCTGACCCGAAATCGTATGTGGGCAGGTGACTGACGTCGGCGACGGGGCGGTGCCTCATTCCTCGTCCTCCGGTTCGCCTTTCGGCCAGAACCAGCAGATAAAGCCGATCGAAACCGGGATCGCTCCCCAGACCACCGCCCACGGCGTGTATATCGAACCGAGAAATGCGCCGCCGACTGCGATGGCCGACAGCAACGGCCAGATCGAGTTGTCAGCCGATGGTACCCTTACTTGCGGCATCGCATCGGCGACCGTGCCGGCGAGCACCTCGCGGGCGTCGACACGCAGACCTTCGACCACTGGGAGCACATCGGGCTCGGCCCAAAGCGGTTCGCGGTGAGTTACCACGGGCAGCCGCGAAAAATCGTAGGAGGGCGGCGGCGACGTCGTCGCCCATTCGAGCGTGCTCGCGCCCCAGGGATTGTCTCCTGCAATGCGGCCGTTGCGGAGGCTGAGAAAGAGATTCAGGAAGAAAAGCGCGAAGCCCGCGAACACCACCAGCGAAGAGAGGCTGATGAAGAGGTTCATCTCGCCCCAGCCGCTCGCCGGCGGATATGTATAAACGCGGCGCGGCATGCCTTGCAGACCGAGAATATGCATGGGGAAGAAGGTGAGATTGAACCCGAGGAAGACCAGCCAGAAATTCCAGCGGCCGAGCCTCTCGGACAGCATGCGTCCGGTGATCTTGGGAAACCAGTAATAAACGGCGCCGAGCAGGGGGAAGACGGCGCCCCCGACCAGCACATAATGGAAATGGGCAACCACGAAATAGGTGTCGTGCACCTGCAGGTCGAGCGGCACCGAGGCGACCATGACGCCGGTCAGGCCGCCGATCACAAAGGTGAAGATGAAGCCGAGAACGAAAAGCATGGGCGTGGCGAAGATCGGCCGGCCGCCCCAGATCGTCGCAATCCAGCAGAAGATCTGAACGCCGCTCGGAATGGCGATCATCATCGAGGAAGCGGTGAAGAAGCTCTCGCCGAGTTGCGGCAGGCCGGTAGCGAACATGTGGTGCACCCACAGGCCGAAGGAAAGAAAACCGATCGCGATCAACGACAGCACGATCCCGAGATAGCCGAACACCGGGCGGCGAACGAAGGTCGGCAGGATCGCGGAAACGAAGCCGGTCGCCGGAATGAAGATGATATAGACCTCGGGATGGCCGAAGAACCAGAACAGATGCTGCCACAGCAGTGCATCGCCGCCTGCTGCGGGGTCGAAAAATTTTGTGCCGACCAGGCGGTCGAGGATCAGCATTGTGCTCGAGACCATCACGGCCGGCATGGCGAACAGGATGACGAAAGCCGTAACGAGGACGGACCAGACATAGAGCGGGATGCGGTCGAGCGACATGCCGGGGGCACGTTGTTTGAAAACTGTCGCGATGATCTCGACCGCTACCGCGAGGGCGGACACTTCGGTGTAGGTCACCATCTGCGCCCAGAAATCGGGGCGCTTGCCGACGCCATATTCGGGTCCGGCGAGCGGCACATAGGAAAACCAGCCGGCATCCGCACCGGTTTCGAAGGCGAAGGCGATCCAGATCATCAGCCCGCCGGAAAGATAGACCCAGTAGCTGAATGCATTGAGCCGCGGAAAGGCGACATTGCGAGTGCCGATCATCAGCGGCACCAGGTAAATGGCGAAAGCTTCCATCACCGGCACGGCAAACAGAAACATCATCGTCGTGCCGTGCATGGTGAACAGCTGGTTGTAGAGATCGGGACCGATATGGCCGGCCTCAGGCTGGGCAAGCTGGAAGCGCATGGCGAGCGCTGACAGACCCGCAAGGATGAGAAACAGGAAAGCCGTCACGATATAGCGCCGTCCGATCAGCTTGTGATCGACCGTGACCAGCCAGCCGTAGAAGCCTTTCGGCGTTCGCCAGGCATGCGCCAGAAAGGCGCGCAGTCTCACCTCTTCGAGACCGGTGTCACGGATGCCTTTCAGGGCCTCCTGAGTGTGCTCGGCCGGCTTTCCCGCAAGGCCACTCATTCGAGGCTTCCGAGATAGGTGACGACCGCGTTGAAATCGTCGGCGCTAAGGGCAATGCGCGGCATCTTGGCGCCGGGCTTTATCGACTGTGGATCGGCGATCCAGGCGGCGAGCGCGCCAGGGGTCATGGCGAGCGTATCCGCGGCCAGTGCGCGTCGGCTGGCGAGATGAGTTAGGTCAGGTCCCACCGTTCCGCTGGCAGGCGTGCCTCTTATCGTGTGGCAGAGCGCACAGCCGGTGGACAGAAATGCCTGTTGGCCGCGGCGCTCTTCGTCGCCGCCAGGCGCGGATGCTACGGCGTTTTGCCTGGATTGCCATGCTTCGAACGCTTCGCGGCTTTCCGCGATGACGGTGATGGCCATATGGGCGTGCTGATAGCCGCAGAATTCGGCACACTGGCCACGATAGATGCCGGGCTTATCGGCGACGAGTGTGAGCTCACTCGGCCGGCCCGGAATGAGATCGCGCTTGCCGGCAAGGTTCGGCACCCAGAAGCTATGAATGACATCGAGCGAATCGAGTTCGACCTTGACCGGTTCGCCAACCGGGACATGGATTTCATTTGCCGTGACGATCGATTGGGACCGATCATCTCCGGGATACCGGACCTCCCACCACCATTGGTGCCCGGTGATGCGCACGGCAAGCGTTTCCGTTCCACTCAGCGAAGCAATGGATTTGCCGGCGAAAAAACTCGCTATCGTCATCATGATGAGCACCAGAACGGTCAACGCAATGGCGCTGCCGACAGCGCGGGTAAATCGGCGCTCCTGACGAGAATCGATCTCGAGCGGCGAGCGCGTTGTCTCGGACAGGCGACGACGCAAAAGCGCTGCCGCCAGGATCAACATGACAAGCAGCCACGTGGCCACTGCGATTGCGGTGAAGGGCCAGATCAGATCAAGGATTCTCCGGGCATTCGCACCGTGTGCATGGAGGGCCGATTGCCTGTCGCCGCATCCTGCCAAGGCCAATATCGGCGCTGCGCTGATCGCCCTCAAACGCCGTTGCGCGGCCGTTCCCTGAACGGTGCCAGGCAAGATTTGCCTAGGACATGTGGGGGCAAGCGACATTCGCGGTCGTGTCAGCCTGCGAGAGCTGGCCAACGGACTCATGCACCTCGCCATGAAGGATCCACCATCGTTGCCAAGGCCATAACGCGGCTGACTGAAAAAGGATGCTTGGCAACACCGCCCGGCTGAAAACCGACGCGAAGCGGTGCGGGTTAGACGATGCGCAACTGCTGGAAAGCCTGTTGCCGCCGACCGCTCGTTTGAATCCAGAAAGCGACCAGGAGCAGTGCGGCTCCGCCATAGATCAGGCCGGCGGGAATCCACATGATCAAGCCTGCAAGTTGCTGGTCCTCGAGCGGGTTGAGCCCCCATAAATCCGAGCCGATCGCATTATCCGGATACCACAGCCTGGGCGAGACGACGAGCAACACCCCGAGCAGCCCGGTGTGGAGGGAGGTGAAGAAAAGATGCATCACGGCATTGCCGCAAGCCTGCTCGCGGCCAAGGCGAGGCAGCAGCACCCACCAGAACAAAAGCCCGCTACCGAGGAAACTCGCGTGCTGGGCATAATGCAGGAAGCCCTGCTGGAGGGCAGCCTCGAACAGCGCCGGGACATGCCAGATCCATATCGCGGCTCCGTGCAGGACGGTCGCGACCACAGGACGGCTGATGAACGCCCAGACCGCCCGAAGCGCATTTGCATGTCCGGCCGCTCCGAATATCTGGCGCAGCTGTACCGGCAGGGCCCACATCATCGCCGCCGTCGGGCGGGAGGCAACCAGCAGAGGCGCTGCGACCGCCATCAGCAATTCGTGCTCGATCATGTGCGCCGCAAACACATGTTCGCCCAATGCATGGATCGGGCTTACAAGGGCGAACGCCAGGACGGACCAGCCGGCAGCAAACAGCAAGGCCTGCCGCGATCGCAAGCGACGTCCACGTCCGCTCCGTCGCCACAGCCGGCCAGCGCCGGCAACATACAGCAAAAGGATTGCCGCCAGTGGCAATGTGATGGGTAGCGCCAGAGTCCAACCAGCCTGCGGAGCGCCGTTGCCATAGCAAATCGAGGTCGAAAAGAGCGCGTCGAAGCTCATGATCCGCATCCGTCACCCGGAAGAGCGCGGGTTCATCTGGAAAGATTCAGAATGAAGCCACTGAGGCGCGCTGTTCCACCTCCCTGCGCCGCCTCTAGGCATCCATCATCGATTTCGCCGGCTCACGGGCGATATTTTCTTCTATGCGTTCGTGTCCCGGCGTCCGCGGCAGGGCCTGGCGGAAGTTCTTGGCGTAGTCTGCCGGCATTTTGGGCGGCATCAGCGGCTCATAGGCATCTACCAGCGCTTCGATCACGACAGGGCCTTGCGTGGCGAAAGCCTGGTCGAGAACCGTCTCGATCTGATCGGGCCGCTCGATGCGAAAACCCTTTGCGCCCATTGCTTCTGCCGCCTTAGCAAAATCGATCGGCTGCAATTCGCAACCGAATTGCGGGTTGCCCAGAAACATCATCTGCTCCCAGGCGATCTGATTGAGCATGTTGTTCTTGATCACCAGAACCTTGAGCGGGATCTTGTAGCGCACCGCCGTCGAGAATTCGCCGAGCTGCATGGCAAAGCCGCCATCGCCGACGATAGCGGCAATCGGTCGACCGGGAAACGCTATGCCGGCAGCGATGGCGTAGGCCAGACCGCAAGCCATCGACGCCAGCGATCCGGACACCCCGAATGCCTGGCCGCTGCGAAGATCGACATGGCGGGCGGCCAGCTCCGTATTCTGACCGGAATCCGTGGCCATCACTGTGTCGTCGGCCAATCTTTGTCCGAAAGCCCGGGCAATCGCTTGTGGCTTCAATGGTTGCGCCTGCATGTCTTCCGACTGCCGCATCATCTCGCGCCATTTTCTCATGGTCTCCTGGGAACGGCGCAGGAATTCATCCGAGGGCTTTTGCGTCAGGCGCTGGTTGAGCGCGCGCAATGTCTCTGCCGCGTCGCCGACAAGGCCGGCCTCGACCGGAAAGCGCAAGCCGATCCGTTGCGCATCGCAGTCGATCTGGACGCCACGGGCCTGTCCGGGCTGCGGGTAGTATTCGATGTAGGGAAAGGTCGAACCGATAATCAGCACCGCGTCACAGTTCTCCATCGCCTCTTGCGAAGCCAGGGTTCCAAGAATGCCGATCCCGCCGGTGGTGTAGGGATGGTCGTCCGGCAGCACCGCCTTGCCCAGCAAAGCCTTCGCGACAGGCGCCTGCAGCAGGCGCGCCGTGTGTTCGAGTTCGGCGGCCGCGCCGATGGCGCCGCGCCCGGCCAGGATCGCAACCCGCGAAGCGTCATTGAGAATGGCGGCGGCTTTGTCGAGCTCAACGTCCAGCGGTACGCTGTGACCGGCGAACATATCCTGCGGCGTGTGCGCCGGGCGATTGCGCTTGGAGCGCTTCGACGGATCACGCTCCTGCTCCTGGATGTCGCTGGCAATCGAAAGATGGGCGACGCCCTTGCGCGCCAGCGCCGTTCGGCAGGCAAGGCTGGCGACGTTTTCCATATGCGCGGCATCGGCAACATGGGCGTTATAAACGGAGACATCGTTGAACACGCGCGTCAGATCGACATCCTGTTGCGTGAACGTCTCGATCAGATCGTGGAACTGCATGCCCGTAATCGCCAGCACCGGAGCCTGGTCGAGCTTGGCGTCATAGAGGCCGGTCAGAAGATGTGTTCCGCCGGGGCCGGACGTCGCAAGGCACACGCCCAGCTTTCCTGTCCACTTGGCATATGCACATGCCATGAAGGCAGCCGACTCTTCATGCCGGACCTGAACGAAGGCAATTTTGTCGCGCCGCGTCCGCAACGCTTCCATGACCCCGTTTATGCCGTCTCCCGGCAAGCCGAACACCACCTCCACGTCCCAGGCGACGAGTGTGTCGATCAGAATTTCTGCTGCATTCGGCATGTCAGGGTAGCTCCGGGTGGATGGTGTCCGAACCGGTGAATCCCGAGTTGGTTCCTTCGTCGCAATAAATCGTGACAGGTTTCTGGGGCGATCATCCTGGGGCGGTCTATTCGATCTGCTCGAACGTGCATTGCCGTGGCGCCTTGTCGGGGCGCCAGCGCAGCAGTTTGGTGCCATGGCGAAACCGATTGCCGGTGACGTGGTCGAAGCGGACCTCCACCACCAGTTCAGGTTCCAAAGGCTCCCATTGTCCGCTGCGCTCCGTGCTCCAGCGGCTCGGGCCGCCGGGCGCCTTGCCGGTGAATCCGGGCTCTGACCGCAGCCCTTCCAGCCGGCGCGTGAGCGCTCCTCTGTCGGTCCTGGCGATGGTCGACGTGAAGCCGACGTGATCGAGCTTGCCGTCGTCATTGTAGAGGCCGAGGAGCAGTGAGCCGACCTCACGGCTACCCGCGAGATAGCGGAAACCGCCGACAACGCAATCGGCGGTGCGCCTCGGCTTTACCTTCACCATCGCACGTTCGCCGCACAGATAATGCTCGTCGAGCACTTTGGCCACGATGCCGTCGGTCGATGCATGGCCGGCCCCGTTCAGCCATCGAGCCGCCGTCGCTGCATCATAAGTGCACTTCGACAGGCGAAGATCCGGACTGTTCGAGGAGGTCACGAAGTCCTCGATCGCTCGCCGCCTTTCGACAAGTGGTTTGCCCGTGATGACCTCGCCGCCCGGCCTGGCAAGCATGTCGAAGAGGATCAGACTGGCAGGCGTCTGCGAACTCAGTTTGCGGATTCCGCTTTGTGCCGGGTGAAGACGCATCTGCAGCGCCTCGAAGGAAAGCTCACCGTCCACCTCGATGACAATCTCGCCGTCGATGACGAAATGCCCGCGCTTGAGGTCACGCAGGATCTCCGTGATTTCCGGAAAATAGCGGCCGAGCGGCTTGCCGGATTTGGCGCGCAGGTCAACGGTGTCGTCGCTCTTGAAAGCAAGGCAGCGGAATCCGTCCCATTTAGGCTCGTACTGCCAGCGGTTCCCATCCCTTGGGATTGCATCGGCAAGCCTGGCCTCCATCGGAGACGTATCCAGCGGGAGCGGGAAGGCGTTTATCGGCTCATGCACGGATCAGGCCTCCAAAACCGGTTCAGGAACGGCTCCGGCTTTTCAACTTCCAGGACAGCACCGCGTTCCATCTGACGGGTTCATGGCAGGTCCTTCGCGATGGACATTTTCATTTGCCGCCGGAACCCGGTGACGGCTGGCCGCTTTGATGTCATCGGCGGCGCGAAAGGAGATGCCCATCGACCTCTCATTGTGGACAGCTTTTGTCGGAACCGTCATTCTGATGCAGGTGCCGCCAGGCCCCGACAGCATGCTGGTGATGGCCCGCGGCATCGGACACGGGCGCGGCGTGGCGTTGTTCACGGTACTCGGCATGACGCTGGGCGCCGGACTGGTGCAGCTTCCGCTGATTGCATTCGGCCTGTCTTCGCTTGTCCACGCCTCGCCGGTGGCGTTCAATCTGCTTCGATGGGCCGGGGCGGCCTATATCATGTGGCTGGGTTTCCGGCTGCTGCTTTCAGCCTCGGCAACCATTCCCACAGGTGACATCAAGGCCCTGCGGCCGCTCGCCGCCGCCCGGGAAGGAATGATCGCCAATCTGAGCAATCCCTGGCCTTTGATGTTCATGGTTGCGTTCCTGCCGCAATTTGTCGACCCGCATAGGGGCTCCGTCACGTTGCAACTGGTGCTGCTTGGCGCAACACAGAAGATAACCGGTGTGCTGGTGCTGGGAGCCTACGCCCTGGCATCGGGCGCGGTCGGCGCATGGGTCATGCGGCACCCTCGCGCAAGGCTTTGGCAGCAGCGGCTCGCCGGCTGTCTCATCATCGGCCTCGGCGTGCGGATGGTGATCGGCGGCAGTACGAGCCGCTGACTTCAAGAAATAGCTTTTGTGCCACGTCGCCTGAAGGACTGGCTTTGACACATGCATTCTCTTCTTCAGGCAAACGGAGCATTCGCTTTGACGTTCGGCTCCGCCGCCGTCGCGGGCCGGGACCGTGTCCAGGAACAAAAAACCTGACCGGAGGTTCGAACCTCGATCTCAATGCAGCTGCAACGCTTCATCGCCATCCGATTGGAATGTTCGTCATGATTTCTTGCGTGGCCTCGGTAAAGACGCGCCTTCAATGAACAAGCCGCCCGAGAATGCTGGCCAAAGGGAAAGCAGGCGAAATGGGGGCGGCGTCGTTCGGGCTCTTGGGCTTGGCCTGATCACCGGCGCGGCCGATGACGACTGCTCGGCCATCGGTACCTACGCAAGCGCCGGAGCGCGGTTCGGCCCCGACCTGCTTTGGACGGCACCTGTCACGCTGCCGATGATGTATCTCGTCGTCTACCTTTCATCCAAACTTGGGCAGGTTTCGGGTCGCGGGCTTTTCCAGGTCATATCGGACTTCTACCCGCGTTGGCTGCTATGGTCCGTGCTGGTGGGCGTGCTGATTGGCAACACGATCGAGGCAGCCGCCGACCTTGGCGCCATGTCGGCGGCTATTGTGCTGTTCGTTCCGCTGCCTGCTCCCTTGGTCGTCACTGCCGTTGCGGTCGTCATTTTTGCCCTGCAGGTGCTCGGATCGTACAAATTGATCCGAAACGTGTTCCGGTGGCTGGCTCTGGCTCTGCTTGCCTATGTGGTCTCCGCGGTGCTTGCCAAACCGGATGCCGCTTCCGTCCTGCGTGGCACGCTGTTGCCACAAATCGAGTTCAGCCGAGAGTACCTGTCCATCCTCGTCGCCATCGTCGGGACCACCCTCTCCGCATACCTTTACACGTGGCAGTCCAATCAGGAGGTGGAGGAGGAGATCGCCAAGGGTCGAACGAGCCTCGAAGAGCGCAAAGGCGCCACCGAGGGTGAACTGCGCCGATCCCGCCGCGATATCCTGATCGGCATGACGTTCTCCAATCTGATCATGTATTTTATCATCCTTTCGACCGGGTCGACGCTCTACAAGGCCGGACACACGCAGATCGAGACAGCGGCACAGGCGGCCGAAGCGCTGCGGCCGCTTGCCGGCGACGCTGCCGGCATTCTCTTTGCGGCCGGTGTAATTGGCGTCGGCTTCCTGGCCGTGCCGATCATGACCGCTGGCGCTGCTTTCGATTTCGCCCAGGCGATGGGATGGAAGAATAGCCTGCATGCCAAACCCCGGCAGGCTCCCAAATTCTACATCGCGATCGGGGTCATAACGCTGGTGGCGGTGGGTCTCAATTTCTTCGGCTTCAACCCGATGAAAGCTCTCGTCTGGTCCGGCATCGTGCAAGGATTTTCAACGCCGCCGCTGCTGCTTCTCATCCTCATCATGACCAACAATCGCAAGATCATGGGCGACAAGGTCAACAGCACAAGCACGAACATCCTGGGCGGCGTGACGACCTTGGCGATTTTTGCGGCGTCGGCGGGATTGGTGGCAAGCTGGTTCCTGTAGCTCGCATGGCATGACAGATGTTCAGGCACGGTGGAACATCGGCGGTCAAATCCCGTTGAGACGCTTGTGGGAGAAAGGAGGTTGTCCATGTCAAAGTTGCAGGCCGCAACTCCGGACCGTTTAAGGCAACTCAGGCTTGAAGCTTCAGCACATTTCGCTCCGTTGATGCTGAACGAAGCCCTGTTGCGCCTTTCCCATGCCTGCGGAGGCGACAGCCTCGACCGCTTCGAGAAAGCCATGGTTGATCAAATCGAGGCTGCCAAGGACGATCGGGCCGATTTCGAAACGATCAAGGAACTCGCGATCGAGCAGCTTTACGCCCTGGTCCGGAACGCCAACGATTCGCCGAAAAAGAAACAGTCGCTGGAGAAGATCGACACGCGCAGAACGCCCGGCCGGTCCGAAGAACCACGCACGCTCGAGGACCAACTGCAGGCGGGGTTGGAGGATTCCTTTCCGGCGAGCGATCCGCCTTCGGTGGTGTCCACGACCATTTCAGGCGGAGCAAAGAAGCTGGTCGGGACCGACGAGGTCCTGGAGAAGCAGCGGCGACAAGCGTCCAGCAAGGAAGATCGCTCGTAGACCGCGGTGCCGGCTGGGTTGGCGGCAAACCAAAGAGTGCGGACGCGCCAACGGAAACAGCTGACGCCATCGCATCAAAGTTTGACAGCCGCCTCCCGCGCCCAGAGCCGCAGTTTGTGGCATGACTGCACAAACGCAGCTACCGAAGCTGCCGAATCCAGCCGCCTCAGCCCCTCATCGGCATCGGGAGCGACGCCTGCTTTGATCAGGAGCGGCTCGGCCCCGGAGGTGAAGCCGATGAACTTGCAATGCGCAAACGCATCAGACACGAAATCCTTCGCAGCGGCCTCCTTGACCAGTAGCTCGGCGCCCGCCTCGGAGAGGAGCAGCACCACCGCGTCGAACAAAACGGATGGACCGCCGTCGATCATGTGCCTTGCTTCGATGTGGGTGCCGTCGGCGGCTTCGGCGCCGCCCACCTTGGGCGCAACCACCTCCATCACCGCGCCTTCCGCTTCGATGGCGGAACGAAGTTCCTCGAACAGCGCGACATCGGCTCCATCGCTGAGCATGACACCGACTTTGCGGCCTTCGAAACTGTCGGGCCCGTTTTGGATGATGCTGAGCGCCGGCGACGGCGGCAAGTCATCGCGCGGTGGAACGGCGGCTTCGGCAGGTTCGGGCATGTCACGGATGCCGAGCTTGTCGGCGACCGTGGTCGCCAGCGTTTCATCGATGTTCAACAAATGCGAAACCATGCGTTCGCGGATCGCCGGCGCCTGGACCTTGCTCAGTTCAAACGTCAGCGCCATTGCGATGTGACGCTGCTCCGGTGGTGTCTGGCTGTTGAAGAATTGCCGGGCCTGGCTGTAGTGATCGGCGAAGCTCTCCGCGCGCAGACGTACTTTCTGCCCTTCTTCGGCATCGGAGAAAGAACGGAAGCCACGCTGCGGATCCTCGCGCGGTCCCAGTCCCCATGAGTTCGGTTCATAGTTGGCGCGACCGGCCGGATTGCGCATGGCCATGTGCCCGTCCTGTTGAAAATGGGCGAACGGGCACTTCGGCGCATTGATCGGCAGATGGGTAAAGTTCGGACTGCCCAGCCGCTTCAATTGGGTATCGAGATAGGAGAAGTTGCGGCCCTGCAGAAGCGGATCGTTGGAGAAATCGATTCCGGGCGGCACATTCTGCGTCATGAATGCAACCTGCTCGGTCTCGGCGAAGAAATTATCCGGCATCCGGTCGAGCACCAGCCGACCGACCGGAATTGGTTCGAGAACCTCTTCGGGAATGATCTTCGTTGCGTCCAGGATATCGAAGTCAAAACTGTCGGCAAACGCCTGATCGAACAGTTGCACCGTCAACTCCCATTCCGGGAAATTGCCGGCCTGTATGGCCTCCCACAGATCGCGGCGATGGAAGTCGGGATCGGCGCCGTTGATCTTGACCGCCTCGTTCCAGACCACCGATTGCATGCCGAGCTTGGGTTTCCAGATGAACTTGACGAAGGTGGATTCGTCCTTGGCGTTGACGAGGCGGAACGTGTGCACACCGAAGCCTTGCATGAAGCGGAAGGAACGCGGGATGGCGCGATCCGACATGATCCACATCACCATGTGCATCGATTCCGGCATCAGGCTGATGAAGTCCCAGAAATTGTCGTGCGCCGTCTGTGCCTGCGGAAAAGCACGGTCGGGCTCCTGTTTGGCGGCGTGGATCAGATCGGGAAACTTGATGGCGTCCTGGATGAAGAAGACCGGAATGTTGTTGCCGACCAAATCCCAATTGCCTTCCTTGGTGTAGAGCTTGACCGCAAAGCCGCGCACGTCGCGGGCGAGATCGAACGAGCCCTTGTTGCCGGCAACCGTCGAGAAACGAACGAATGCCGGCGTCTTTTCACCAGCTCGCTGGAAAATGTCGGCACGTGTGTATTTGGCAAGTGAGTCGTAGGTCTCGAAATAACCATGCGCGCCATAGCCGCGGGCATGGACGACCCGTTCCGGGATGCGTTCGTGGTCGAAGTGGAAAATCTTCTCGCGAAAGTGAAAGTCTTCGATCAGCGATGGTCCGCGTTCACCGATCCGCAATGTGTTTTGGTCGTCGGAGACAGGCGTTCCGAGCGCCGTGGTAAGGACAGGCGTGTCGTCTCCCGCGATCTGGTGCAACTCGCCGCCATTTCCGCGCGCGCTATTCTGATCCAGTCCACTTGCCGATTGGCGAGCGGAGGGGCGAGCGGATTTGGCCATGACAGCTCCTCGATCGATACTGGAAGGTTGAAGTGGCAAGCCATCAAACTGCCGGTGAACGGCTTTGTTCCCGTAAAAAAGCGGACGCTGTAGATACCACTGTCGAAGGAGGCGTCGCTGCTGCGGCGATGGTATGCGCCGATCGCATGACAGATATCTCCGCCCGCGAAGAATTGTGAAGAGTTGTCTCCAGCAAGAGGAACGAACCAAACTTCCATGCATTTAGCTGAGGCTGCGTTCACACACTCTTTCTTCTGGGAGCTGGACCATTGTCATCCGGAGGCTGCCTTTTGGCCGACCAGGAAACCAATGAAGTTTCCATCGTTGACCTGATACCCGCCCTGCGGGCATTCGCCCGCACCTTCTGCCGCGTCCCCGACGATGCTGACGATCTCGTGCAGGAGACACTGACCAAAGGTCTCGCCAACATCGACAAGTTCGAACCCGGTACGCGAATGAAGTCGTGGCTCTTCACCATCATGCGCAACACCTATTATACCCGGGTCAAGATCGCTGCCCGGGAGGCGCCAGGCCTGCTCGACTGCGCCTCTTCGAGACCAATTTCGGAAGCCACCCAGGAATGGACCGTTCAGAGCAGGGAAGTTCACGGCGCCATTCAAAGACTGCCTGAACACCAACGCGAGGTGCTGATGCTGATCGGCGTTTTGGGAGTGAGCTACGAGGAAACCGCCGACATATGCGGTTGCGCGGTCGGGACGGTCAAAAGCCGCCTGAACCGTGCGCGCGCCAACATCCTTGAACTCCTAGGGGAGAGTTCGCTGGAGACATTGATGGAGAGGAGAAACCAGCTGTCGGACGGTCAGCTCGACGTCGAGGTCGACAGCCGCAGATAGTCAGTTGTTCACGTCGCGCCGACGCTTCTCGACGAGCGCGTTCTGCAATTCGATCGCCAGCTTGGTGAGGCGGTCCGGAATCTCTTCCTGCTCTATGGCTGCCAGCAGGGAGGCAATCTCCCGATCCACCGCCATCTCGACAAGCGGATCCGCGGTATCGTCGCTCGAACGAGACATCACATTCTCTTGATAGCGGTCCCTTGATCGTAGTGTGGTGATAAGCGCCCGGCATTACAAGCCTGTGTCCACCGCCGAGAAGCTGACCGGCGGACCCTTGCACAGGTTTATTTCCTTGCTCCTTGGTCGCCCCGCGGACCACAGGCCCGCGCGGTGGCGTTCAGTCCTTCGGCAATCGATTAGCGGCGTAATCCTCCGGACTTGATCCGATTGCCGTCCAGCCCGCGCTCCTCCTTCGAATCGAGGACACTCGTTGGTGCCCTTTGCTCGACGTCCGAACTGGCATCGTGCTGTAATGTTCCGTCTCACCGAGCGAGCAAAAAAGCGTTGCCATCCCATGATCGAAACGGCTTCTCACCGTCGATGAGGACCCGCAATTGATGAGCTTGCGCCAGACGGCCGATATCGTCGCGGTCTGAGAAAAGCGATCCGCGATAGGAATAGTTCAGCAAGGCGAGCCAGCCCGGCCGTTTCAGAACGCGCGCAATTTCTTCGAAATGCCGCTCTGCCATGCCGGCCAGAACCAGATAGGGAAAGCTGTCGACCGCCAGCACGCAATCGAAACTGGCATCGTCGAAATCGGCCAGATCGAGACCGGAGGTTTGTCGTAACTCGACATTGCCGAGTGCGGCGCATTGCTCTGAGGCGATGGAGATCATTCGCGACGATATATCGATACCGACCATCCGCTTGAAGGATTTGCACAGCGCACGCTCGAAACGGCCGATGCCGCAACCGATGTCGAGAATGCTCCGTTCCCTTCCGGTGAATTCTCGGGCTTCCAGCCATGCGACGATTTCGTTGGTCGTGGCTGTGAGCCTTTCCTCATCGCCGAGGGATGCCAGTTGGACACTCGCGGCTCCCGAAATCGCTGCCGCGGCATCGAAGCTGGACGCCAGCCGCATGACGACAGCGGCATTCGTCTCGTCCTCATTGCGCTCATGGCGAACGGCGCCGCCCGTCGCTCGCAACATGGCAAAGACGTCTGGTTTGCAGCGCAGCAGTCCGGCGACCTTCCGCAATCTTGCCGCGTCGCCGGTATCCGCCGGACGGACTTTCAGCACGACCTCCGCCAATTCCGCTGCCCCAATTGTGGGCGGCAGGTGGAGCGCCAGCCTGACGAGAACACCTTCGGCGCAAATACCGTCGGCCATGCAGTCTTCAACCGCCAGCCTGACCGATGTCCGGCGCTGGGCGCCTTTCGGTGCGGTTACACTCATGGGTCAACTCCGCGTCCAGACCCTGCGCATCGTCCACCTGTCGGCGGCGCCCCAGCCATATTTGTAGGCCTCCTGGCCGCGCAGGAAATCGAACTCGCGCGCATCTTCGCGGATCGACTCCACGATTGCGTGGCCAATCAGGATCGCGCCCGGGCTCTCCTCGGCATAAGCAGGGTCGAACCCACCCAGATAAGCGTAGGCACGGCCGCGGTGGTGAAATCCGTAATAGGCACCGATGGTCCTGTCATCGATCGCGAGCAGCCAGCATCGCACCAGACCATGAGCATCGAGCAAGGGAAGCGAGAGCCGATGGAATTGCTCGACGGCGGGGTTGGCCAACATACCCCCTCCGTGTTCGGCCCATCGCACATTGTGCAGGCGGATCAATTGATCGAGGAAGGTTTGCGGACTGCCGCATGCCGATGACAGCGCAATCCCGCCGCATCTTGATGCGGCCTGGCGCGCCCGACGCAACTGGCGTCTGCGTCTTGCGGGGACGCAGCCTGCCAGCGTTTCGTCGCCGGCGATGGCGAGCACGGGGCAGGCGGCATGGGCGGTCGGCCGATCCATCTCGGGATGCTTCATCGCAAGGGCGACGCTGTCCTGCGGCAAGTCCGACAAGATCCATTGCGCCCACCCGATCGAGAAGATCGACTCGGTGATAATGCCGACAACCTCGGCTTCGATACCAGGGACAGCCAGGATGTCCAGATAGTCGCTGAGCGAAATGCCGACCGGAAGCAGCTTCGAACCGGCCGTCCCGTGCTCGAGATAGAGCGGCGCCAGCCCGACCAGATCGCCGCCGCGCCAGACCGCGACTGTCGCCAGTTCACCGGGTGCGAATGCGTGCCACCATGGCACCAGCCAGGCGGGAGATTGAAACGGCGTCGCCGAGGGACTCTGCTGCCACAGTTTCCACCAGTGCGGCGTCAAGGCGTCGAACTGCGCGGGGTCACCGATGATTTCGCAGCGCAGCACCGCTTTGCTCACGGCGTCGCAGCCAAGCGCCGGCGACCAGTGCCAAGCTGTGCCAGCGCCTGATAGGCATCCATGTAAGACGAGATCATCCGTTCCAGCGAAAATCGCCGTCGCGCCTCCGCCCTGCATGTCTCGGCATCCAAGCTGGGCGCCGCAAGAATGGCTTGGGCCATCTCGTCGACCGTGTCGACGAGAAAGCCCGTTCTGCCGTGCTCTATGACGTCGGGAAGCGCACCATTTGGAAAGGCGACTACCGGGGTCCCGCAGGCGAGGGCCTCCATGGCCACAAGCGAGCTGGTCTCGGCTGCGAGGCTCGGAATGACCAGACAGCGCGCTGCGTTGAGAAAGCGTCGCTTGACGGTGAAGCCGAGCGGACCAAGGAAGCGGCGGCGGCCATCGAGGCGAGATTGGACCTCGTCGCGAAAGTACCGCGTATGCGTTTCGTAGGGATAGACCTTACCGCCGACGACGAGCGGAACGCCTGCCAGTTTGGCTGCATCGAGCGCCAGGTGAATGCCCTTCTCCGGGCAAACCCGGCTCAGAACCAGGGCAAAGTCGCGCTTCGGCTGCGGCAGGTTCAGTGCTTGGATGTCGACGCCGTTCGGAATCGGTGCCGTCAGCCTGGCGCCTGATGGCGCGGTTTTCTGCTGGCTGGGTGAGACCGCATGAAGCCAGAGGTCGCCACGCGTCGGGCGCAATGCCGCGGCCGGATACCAATCCAACGGCAGGTGGAGGGTCACCAAGGTCGGACCATCGTCGGGCAGATAAGCGTCGAAATCGATGCCGTGCAGATGAACCACATCGATGGGCCATCGGGCGCGGGCAGCGGCGATCGCTTTGCGATGGGCCTCTTGCGCGCGGCGCTTCGCCGCCTCGTCGAGCATGCCGTTTTCGGCCGGTATTTCCACAAGCGTGCCGCTCGTGCTGGAGCCACGGCAAGCAATGACGATAGATCGATGGCCGGCGTGAACCAACGCCCGATCGAGCATCGACAGAACCTGTTCGGCACCGCCGACAGCGTCGGGTCCGACGGGCGCGAGAGGGTAGGCGACATTGAGGACGGTGAGTGTCGCGGCCGGTTGCGTCCCGGTGCCCTGCGCCGCATCCCCACCTGTCAGTGGTGTTGCGAAGTCCGGCATCTGATGCATGGGCAGCATGACGATTTCACGCGGCCGAGGCCCGCCGCGTGGGGAGCGAGGCGGATGTCATGCCAGGCGCATAGCGGCGGATCATGGTTGAGCAGAATTCCGCGAACTCCTCCGGCACCAGTGGCGGGCTGGTGTGGTGGGGCATCATTCCGCGATGCTGAGGTGTGAAGCAGAAGGTGACCGTCACGTCGAAATCGGCGAGTGCTTCCATCTGCCGGTCGAACCAGTCCAGCGCATTCGGCCGAAAACTGTCCGCCCAGGAAAGCCCGGTACGCATATTGGTGACACCCAGCCGCTTCAGCCAGGCGACAGCGTCGTCCAGCCGCGGATCTTCGAAATGAAACCACTGCACCAGTCCCATTGCGGGTGTATAGCGCAGGAATTCCTCCAGCGCGGGCTTTGGCGTGCCGTCCTGGCGCAGCAGCCCCATATGGAAATGACGGTAATAAGAGGAGCCTTCGGCTTCGCGGTGACGCGTCGTTGCTTCCCATTCACGCGGAAGATCGTAGAGGCTGTACCACTGGACGCGTGGTGCATTGCCGAGCAGCAATTCAGCTGTTCGCTTGAGCCCCCAGACCTGGATTTCCTCGGCGCCGAAGGTCGATACGCCGACTTCGCTGACCCAGATGGGAAGGTCGGTGACGGTCGCGATCTCGCCGATCTTCTGCGGCCATTCCTGGATTTGCCACAGGTTCCAGTCGAGCGGAAAGCCGTGCACGGCGACGGCGTCGACATGATCCAGCACGCCGAATTCCTTCATGCGGGTGATGAATCCCGGGTCTATCGGCGAGATGCCACCGAGCACTTTGGTCAAAGCCGGGTTTTCAGATGCGATTGCGTCCGCCGCCAGGATTGCCATCCTGGCGAAGCGGCTCCAGTCGGGGTCGAGCTCGGGATCCCAATGCGATTTGTTGTTGGGCTCGTTCCAGATCATCGCGGCTTCAATCATGGCGCTGTCCTTTCGAGGGGTAGACGGGACCGCCACTGGCCGGGTCGCCTGCGGCCCGGCAGAAATAGACCTCCTGCTCAGGGTGCAGAACGATCTCGAAACCGGCGCTGCGCAGCATCGCTTCGGTGCAGGCTCGATTGGGTATCCACCAGTTGGTCGGGTCGTCGGCATAGCGGTGCTCGATGAAATGGAGCTTGGGAAATTCCGGCCGGTCGAACAGGTCATGCGTCCAGAAATGATAGTTCTCTTCCATCTCGGGAAGATCGGTGCTGCCGCGCTGCATGGACTGGAAGATCATCAGATCACCGGCGACATGCTCACGGATAAGGTCGAGCGCAAGCAACGGGTGGCGCAAGTGATAAAGCACCCCCATGAACAGCACGATATCGAATGTTTCGCGCAGGGCGCCGACGTCGTAGACCGACAGTTTCTGGAATTCGATCTCGCAATTGGCGATCTCGGCGGCAAAGCGGGCCTGCGCCAGATAAGCCTCATCGAAATCAATGCCGAGGACACGGGCAGCACCTCGCCGTTTCATCTCGATGGAATAGAAGCCGGCATTGCAGCCGATATCCAACACCGTCTTGCCTGTCAGATCCGCGGGAATGGCCTCGGCGAATTTGCGCCATTTGATCAGCGGGTAATTGCCGAGAAAATGGTTGGGAGCGGTTTCGACACCGGCCAGTTCCATGTTGTGGAACCATGGGCCGAGAGCATCGATACGGCGGCGGATTTCGGCATGGGAATGCAGCATGGTCAGGCTCCTTCGCCGGGAACGACAGGCACATGCGGGTGTGCTCCACCCACAAGCATGGCGGTTTGGCGTTGTTCGGATGCGACGCCCTCTTCGAGCAGCCGAAGAGCCGTGCGATAGCCGTTGAAGGTGCCGACATCGACGTAGGAGACTCCGGCCCTGACACCGTAGGCTTCACCGCCGGCAGCCAGATAGGCATTGATCAGGGTGCCGATATATTCGTCACGCCGGTCCCGTTCACGCCAGAGTGCAGCGAGTTGGTGCAAGATCCGGCCCGGCATCTTGAACGCCCCCCAGATCCAGTTCGTGGCGGCGTCTTGCCGCTTGACCTGAATTTCCTTCACCCGATCTCCCTCGTCGAGAACCACGGCATCGAAAAATTCCGGGCGGTCCACCGGGAAGAGCAGAAACGATAGGGAACTATCCGGCAGGCAGGAGAAGCCGTCCTCGGGGAACCAGATCGTATCGGGCAAACCAATCAAAACCGTCTCGTCGGGCGCGACGAGAGGCGCTGCCCGAAAAATCGCATCGCAAAGTCCAACAGGGTTGGGCTGCACCACGAACAGAGCCGCAGCGTCACCATAGCCGGCGGCGTAATATTCGAGAATGTCGGATTTGCCCGATCCGATGATGAAACAGATCTTGTCGACGCCGGCGCGCACCATCCGCCGCACCAGGTACTCGCTCACCGCGCAGGGACGCTCCGTCTGTCCATCGATCCGACTGCCTACCGGCAGCAGCTCTTTCGAGAAGCCGAGCGGTTGAATGCGGCTGCCGCGCCCGGCAGCGGGCACAATGCCCAACATCAGACTGCTTCCATCATCGGTTCGCGGGGAGATCTTTGAAAGGCGTCGTTTAGAATGTGGTCCAGCTCCGCCGCGCGCCGGGCAGAAGTGTGTTCATCCAGAACCCGTTCGCGCGCACGGGTTTTGATGGCATCGAGTTCATCTGCCGGCAAGGCGAGCGCCGCGACCACGTCATCGGTGTCGTGGGCCAGCAGGATCTCGCTGCCGGGTTCGAAGAAGCTGCTCAGGCCAGGCCAGGTGTCGGTTATGATCGGCACCCCGCATGCCGCCGCTTCGAACAACCGGCCCGAAGGACACCAGCCTTTTTGCACCATCGCCTCGCGGGTGACATTCAGCGTCAGTCGGGAGGATGAGAAAAACGCCGGATGATCGGCCGGTGGCAGATGCCTGACGAAGAAGATGTTGTCGCCCCACGGGAATTCCTGCGGATACTGTGCGCCGCCGATGATGAAGCGCTGATCCGGTAGACGCGCGGCGGTGCGGACCAGCAGCTTTTCGACGCCGGCCTGGCGATCCGCCGCGTAGGTCCCGAGATAGGACAGATCACCGGCGAATTCGGCCCGCTTCTCTGCCGGCCGGTGTTGGTCGGGATCGACGTGCCCATAGAGCGGCACCACATGGCGCGCACCCAGAACCGTCTTCAGCGCGTCGACCGCCGAGCCGCCGGTGTAACTCAGGACGAGGTCGAAATCGGCAAGACCCTCAGGGCCGAAATAGGGTGGACGCTCACCTTGTTCGATGCGGGCAAGCGTGACCGGAGTGTCCAGATCGTAGAACACACGCAGTCCGCGGCCTGCCTGCTGCGCCAGCCGCGAGGCGTCCACGGCGTCGGGACAATAAGAGGTGACGATAACGACATCCGATTGCTTGACTGTTTGCTCCGCGACCCGGCGGATGTCCTCCCAGTCCGGGTAGAGCACGACGTTGCCGCCGTTCAGGCGATCAAGATCGCGCGCTCCGGCATAGTAGGGCGTGTCGCGTTCGAAGAAGGTAACTGACCAGCCGCGCCGGGCGAGGGCTCGGATCAGTCCCCTCCATAAGGTGGCATGGCCGTTGCCCCATGAAGACGTGACGGTAAGACCGAAAATGACCATCTGCATCCGGCAAATCCTCGTCAGGCAACTTCGTTCAATCGGATCAGCTTCGCCCCCCAGTCCCCCGACACGATCGTCGTGATCGAAGCGGGATCGATGTCGAAGCGAAAGCAGTCGCCGGCCGGCAAGCCAAGGACCTTGCAGACGGCGGCCTTGATCACATCGGCGTGGCTGACCAGGGCGACACACTGATTCTGATGCTTCTCGTGGACAGCATTCATCACCGCGACGACGCGCTGCTGGACATCGTGCATGGTCTCGCCACTCGGTGTCCTTGCCACTTGCCGCTGATCATTCCAGGCTCGCCAGCTGGCGTCGCCATTCAGCTCATCGAAAGTCTTTCCCGACCAGTCGCCGAAGTCGATCTCGTCAAGTTCGGCGCAGATCGCGATTTCTCCGACACCGCAGGCGAGCGCAACTGGCAGCGCCGTCTCTCGGGTACGCTCGCGCGGGCTGCACAAGATCGCGACGATGGGCTCCCGGGCCATGCGGCAGCCAAGCTGCGTTGCCTGCGCCTTACCGGCATCGCCGAGGCAAACGCCGTCCATACGGCCTGCCAGATAGGAGCCGACATTTTCGTGTGCCGCATGGCGGATCAGAAAGAAGGTCGTCGTCATTCTGCCGCATCGAGCAAAGGCTCGTCCTTGCCTGCGATAAAAGCGAGCGTGCGCTGCCGCGCTTCGGCGTCGGTGAACTGTTCGGGAGGCGACTTCATGAAATAGCTGCAGGGACCGGTCAGCGCGCCGGCTATGCCGCGATCGAGCGCCAGCTTGGCGCAGCGTACCGCATCGATCACCACGCCGGCCGAGTTGGGCGAATCCCAGACCTCCAGCTTGAGCTCGGCATTGAGCGGCACGCCGCCGAAGGTCGTGCCTTCGACCCTTATATAGGCCCACTTGCGATCGGTGAGCCAAGGCACATGGTCGCTCGGGCCGACATGGATGTTGCCCGGCTCCAGGGGAACATCGAACTGGCTGGCCACGGACTGTGTCTTGGAGATTTTCTTCGATTCCAGCCGCTCGCGTTCCAGCATGTTGAGAAAATCGGTGTTGCCGCCGAAATTCAGTTGATAGGTGCGGTCGATGCGTACGCCGCGTTCACGGAAGAGATTGGCTAGCAACCGATGCACGATGGTCGCGCCGACCTGGCTCTTGATGTCGTCGCCGACCAGCGGCAGCCCGCGCTGCTCAAAGCGCCGTCGCCATTCCGGACGTGAGGCGATAAAGACCGGTATGCAATTGACGAAGGCGCAGCCGGCCTCGAGTGCGCATTCGGCATAGAAGCAGGTCGCCTCCTCGGAACCCACCGGCAGGTAGGAAACCAGCACGTCAGCGCTGCTGTCACGCAGGATCTCGGTGACATTGGCAACCGGCTCGGGAGCTTCTTCAATCTCGTCGCGCAAATATTTGCCGATCCCGTCCAGCGTCGGTCCGCGCTCGACGCGAACGCCGGTTGTCATGGCGTCGGCAAAGCGGAACGTGTTGTTGGGGGCGGCGTAGATCGCTTCCGCGACGTCGAGGCCAACCTTGCTCTTGGCGACATCGAATGCGCAGACAATCTCGATGTCGTCGACATGGTAACCGCCGAGGTCGGCATGCATCAGCCCAGGGATTGGTTCGTTGCTTTTAGCGTGACGATAGAACGAGAGGCCCTGCACCAGGGAGGATGCGCAATTGCCGACCCCAACGATACCAACACGAACCTTTTTCGATCCCACGAAACCGCCACCCTATGTTGTTCAAAGGTAAGTTCCTGGCGCCGAACCATCAGCTTGCCGGAATGTTCCTCCGCCCATCGAAAAATTGCGCGAGACAGCATGGATCGAAGCCGCATCCGATGCGTTCCCGCACGGCAAGCATTGGAAACCGATCGATGATCGTCTACGGCGACCACAAGCGGACGCAGGACGCACAACAGCTTCGCGAAGCAGCAGGCGAAATGGCCGTAAGACTTGATCGGATGTCTCATGGCATCCGACGCCATGCTGCATTGGTCGGACTGTTCATCAGCGTGTCGGAGCTGGTTCAGGCGCTTGCCGACCTCGATTTCGGAACCTGCGGCATCGACATTTTTTCGCCACGGCAACAGCAAGGCGCCAGGCTGCTGGTCGGACTTGCGGCAGAGGTAGCGAAGTCGTGGCGAAGCGGTTTCAACGTTGGCGGTGGCATCGATCCGGGACTTCTCAAGCTGCTGGCCGGGCTCGACTGTCAGGCCGAGGTTCTGACCGGCTCCGCCGAGGGTTATGCGCATTATGCGCTTTATCCCGAAAGCTATTTGGACGCGGCGCAGAAGTCGGGGCTCGATGCGAACACATGCGTAATCGGTGTCCGCAGCATTGGCCTTGGGCTCGCAGCTATGGTGGCGGCCTCGATTGGCGCGCCGGCGCCATTCAGCGTTCGTCCGATCGGCCATCCCTTCCACAGGCACATCAACGCCGATCCGCGGTCGATCACCGCCTGGAAGAACAATCCATCGGCGCGTTTCGCCGTTGTCGACGAGGGTCCCGGCCTGTCCGGCAGTTCGATGCATGCCGTTGTCGTTTGGCTGCGTGAACTGGATGTCGATACGGACCGCATTCACCTGTTTCCCAGCCATTCAGGCGGCCCGGGCAGCGAAGCGTCGCCGGAGGCTCGGGAAACGTGGTCGCGCTGTCCGAAACATGTGGCGACGGCGTTTGAATGCACCTTCTCCGAAAGCTCGAAAATTCCCACGCTGCGCGATTGGGTGGCCGAGGCGGTCGGCAGGCCGGAATTAAACCTGACCGAATCATCTGGTGGCGAGTGGCGGGCCGCCCACTATGCCGACGAAGGACGCTGGCCGCCGAGCCCACGCGGTACCGAGCGGCGTAAATTCCTGGCGTCCGCAGGGCGTGACCGCTGGCTCGTCAAATTCGCCGGCCTCGGCGAAACCGGACTCCGCAAGAAACGAGCCGCGGCGATGTTGCATGAAGCCGGGTTCGGATCGCAAGTTGTCGCGCTTTGCCATGGCTTTCTGGTTGAACGGTGGATTGATGGCAGCACGATGGATCAGGCGCCGCTGCCCAGGGAAAAACTGATCGCGGAGCTCACAAACTACCTAACCTGGCGTGCGCTCAATCTTCGAACTTGCGAACCGGGTGCATCATTACTTGCTCTCGCGGAGATGGCTGTTTCCAATGCGTCGGAAGCCTTGGATGAGAAACGCGCAGCGACGTTGCGCGGTTGGCTCTCGAAACGGACCTCCGCGCATGTGCTGCAGCGCGTCGAAATCGACGGAAAGCTTCAACCGTGGGAGTTTCTCGTTCGTGCAGATGGCACGGTGCTCAAGACAGATGCTGTTGACCACTGCCGGGCACATGATTTGATCGGCTGCCAACCGATTGAATGGGACATTGCCGGCGCCCGCGTCGAGTATGGACTGTCCGACAGCGATGTGAGGACCTTGGTCGAGGGAATGGAACTTGCCATCGACCGTGACCACATCGGCTTTTTCGAACCATGCTATTTGGCATTCCAACTCGGGCTCTGGAGCACGGCTGCGCAATCCGAAAACGGTGGGGAAAAAACAAGGCTGGCCGAGATGGCAGACCGATATAGGATGCCGCTGATACGGTTCCTGGACGAATGCCGGATATGATCGTTTCCGATCAGTCCAGCCTTCGCAGCATGTCTGCTTCCTGCTCGAGAATAGTGGCCACTTCCTCGCGCTGCAGATGCGTCATCATCAGGCTGACGCAGCACTCGAGATAGGTAATCGAGGCGCGCCGCAGATAGGCAGCGGTCTCGCGTTCGGCCATCTGGTCGATATCCCTCGAGGGGCGCTTGGGTTGCATGAGGGTGATCCTCCATATCGGGTCCTCCTGCCAAACCACAAGCCTGGGCGGATGTTCCGCACGATCTCGGGAAAGGTTCGGCGCCATCTCGCATCACGCCGGAAGGTTCTGCAGCCCTCCGGGTGCGGGCCTTGCTCTTTTGGCAAAGCCTGTCATCTGATCGCCGATGCGGCTGCCTTCGAGAGCTGCGAAATAATCGATCGTCAGCTTGAGCCCTTCGTTGAGGGGCACCTTCGGCGTCCAGCCGAGCAGCGCTTTTGCACGCGAAATATCGGGCTGCCTGCGCCGAGGATCGTCTTGCGGCAGCGGTAGAAATTTCAGATCCGATTTGGTACCCGTCATCGCCTTCACCAACGCAGCCAGTCGCACGATGGTGAATTCTCCGGGATTGCCCAGATTGACCGGCTTGCCTGGATTGGGATCGATATCCATCAGGCGCCTCAATCCATCGATCTGATCGGAGACATAGCAGAAGGATCGCGTCTGCAAGCCGTCGCCGAAGATCGTCAGGGGACGTTTCTCGAGCGCCTGCATGATCAGGTTCGAGACGATGCGGCCGTCCGCCGGATCCATTCTCGGACCGTAGGTGTTGAAGATGCGCGCGACGCGCACGTCGGCTTTGCCGGCTCTCAGATAGTCGAAGCAAAGCGTTTCGGCGGTACGTTTGCCCTCATCGTAGCAGGCGCGCGGACCGGTGCAGTTCACATGGCCGACATAATCCTCCCTCTGGGGATGCTGTTCCGGATCGCCATACACTTCGCTCGTCGAGGCCTGTAGCAGCCGCGCGTCATATCGGACAGCGAGTTCGAGCAGGTTGAGCGTTCCAATCACGCAGGTTCGCGTGGTGTGGATAGGGTCGGCCTGGTAACGCGGCGGCGAGGCAGCGCATGCCAGGTTGAAGATACGCTCCACGGGCTCGCCGAGATCCAATGGCCGGCAGATATCCTGCTCGATCAACCGGAAACCCGGATGGTCCATGATCGAGATGATGTTCTCCATGCGCCCAGTCAGAAAATTGTCGGCGCAGATCACGCGCCAGCCGTTGCGGAGCAATGCTTCGCAAAGATGCGAACCGAGGAATCCCGCACCGCCGGCAACAAGCACTGCCTTTGCCCTTCGCGCGTTTCGTGTTTGTCGCATCGCCGTTTTCTCCCGTCTGCTGGTCATGCTGCGCTTCCGATGTCGAAATCGAGGGCCGCCGCCCTTGGCTGTGTCAACGCCGCCACGAATTCGCGGGCCCTGGCTGCACCGGTGTGGGATGCGAGGACACGTTCGCGGGCCCGGCGGGCCATGGCGAGGCGTGTGCGCTCGGACTCGCCGAAGAGGATCTCGACGACATCGTCCGTTTCCCCGGCGGTGTGGATCGCGGAAGCGGGAAAGAAGCTGTCGAGCCCTGGCCAGCGATCGCTGATGATGGGCGTGCCGCAAGCCGCCGCTTCGAACAGGCGCACACTGGGCGACCATCCCGCGGCGATCATGGAACTGCGTGTGACGTTCAGCGTGTAGCGCTGACGGTTGTAGAACGCGGCATGATCGGCGGGCGGCAGATGTTCGATACGTTCGACATTGTCCGGCCAGATGATGTCGGATGGGTATTGCGAACCGGCCACGACGAAACGCCGGTCCCGCATATGCCGTGCGGGCTCGAGCAGCAGCGCGTTCAGCGTTGCCTGCCGGTCGGCACTGTAGGTGCCGAGATAGCCGAGATCCCAGCGGATCGGATCGCCGGTCCGGTGGTGCCGTTCCGGGTCGACCGAGCAGTAGAGCGGTTCGGCGCGGCGCGCGCCGAAGTCCTCCACCAGACGGCCAAGCATCGGCCCGCCGGTGAACGAGAAGTAGACGTCGAAGTAAGGAATCTGCCGCCAGCTCAGATAATCGCAATCGTCGGCTGAAAGCTGCGCCACGGTCACCGGCGTGTCGATGTCGTAAAAGCAGAAGCGCCCTTTGCAAAGTGAAGCGACGATGTCGATGACCACGCGCCCTTCCGGCACAAACGAGCCGATGACGACGATGTCGGCCTGCTCCAGGCACCGGGCGTAGTCGCGTTGCAACTCCGCAGTGGTTTCGTAGTAGCGCAAGGCGCAGAAATCCGGATCGCGCAGATCGCGGTGGTTTGCGTACCACGGCACCTCGCGCTCCAGAAAGGTCACGCGGTGGCCGAGTTCGTGCAGACCTTTCAGCAGGCCTCGAAACGTCGTGGCGTGGCCGTTTCCCCAGGACGAGGACAGCGACAGGCCAAGAAAGACGATGTCCAATTGCTTGGTCATTCCGCTGCCTCCACGGTCCCCTGCTCGAAGTGACGTTTGAAGACTGCATCGGCCACCTCCGCCCGCAACGCGTAGGTGTGATCGGCCAGCACGCGGCAAAGTGCGGCCTGGCCGATTGCCTTTGCCCGACTGGAGGTCAGCGAGCACATGATCTCGGCGACATCGCCGCCGTCGCGCGCCACCAGGATCTCCTCGCCTGGTTTCAGGAACAGTTCCACGCCCAGCCACGCATCGGTGATGAGGCAGGCGCCGGCGCCGGCCGCCTCGAAGACACGCGTGGCCGGTGAAAAACCGTTTACGGCCATGCTGTCGCGGCTGATGTTCAGAACCGCCTTGGGTGTGACGTTGAAGGCATTGTGATCGCGGGTGCCGACGTGACCGAGCCAGCCGACATTGGCGGGAAGCGGCTTGTCCCCCCAGCCCGATCCACCGAGCAGAAAACGCTGTTTCGGCAGCTGGCATGCGGGATCGAGGAAAAACGCTTCGACCCGTGCCTCACGATCCGGCAGCCTGTTGCCAAGGAACGCCAGATCGCAAGCGAAACGCGCATTGCTGGTGACCGGATAATGCGTTTGGGGATCGAGCGCATTGTAGATCGGCACGCATTCGTTCGCCCCCATGGCACGGTAGGCCCATACCACGGGGTCGCCGCCTCCATAGGTCAGCACAAGGTCGATTTCTTGCAGGGCGCTATGGAGCGGATGGTCCGGTTCGTCGCGCAACTGGGCAAGGGTTGCCGGAGCGTCCACGTCCCAGAATACCACCAGCGCGTCGCTGCGGGCGTGGTCGAGAACGGCGCGCAGCAGCGCCTCGTCCTCGAAACCGACGCCACTCGCCTTGACGACGATGTCGGCGCTGGCGGCACGTGCCGCGACCTGCATCAGCGCGTGCTGGGTCGCTTCATAAACGACGACAGTGCACCAGTCAGGCGCCTCGATGTCGCGATTCTTCTGCCGGTCGTAGACGTCGGGTTCATAGAAGGTGATTTCGTAGCCCAATTGGGAAAGCGCCTTCAGCAACCCGCGATAGTAAGTTGCGGCACCGTTCCAGTAGGACGACAAAAGACTCGATCCGTAGAATGCCATCTTCATGCGGCGGCTTCCTTTGCGGTGGTGTTGTTGATGGTATGTTCGGTCGTGCATGCCGTGAGCACGCGGAACAGCTCGTCAACGCGGTGCTGGCAGGTATGCCGGGAGCGAATGGTCTCGAGGCCCGAAGTCACCAGGGAAGCCGCGAAATCCGCATCGGCCAATACCGCCCGCAAGTGTTGGCGCATCTGAGAGCCGTTCTCCGCAAACAGGAAGTCGACGCCGGGCCTGAACAACTGCTCGACATCGGACCAGGGCGCTGAAATCAGCGGAATGCCGCAGGCGAGCGCCTCGAACATCCGGATCGTCGGAATTCCAGGCAATCCCTCACGATAGGGGCGCCGTGGGATGTGAACGGTGACACGATGCGCAGCGAACGCCTTCGGCACATCGGCATTGGCGATCCATCCATCATAGCGCAGTCCGGCGGCGGCCAGGTCCGCAAGTGCGGGCTTGGGATAGCGTACGCCGTGAACAGTGGCCTCGAGACCGAGATCGTGTACTGGCTCGATCAGAAATTCCTTGAGTTCGGCAGTCCGCTCATCGTCGCCCCAGTTTCCAATCCAGACCAGATCGGACATGGGATGGATCTCTGGGTGCGGCTTGAACAGGCGATCGTCCGCGGCTTCATGCCAGGTGAAGACGCGCTTGCCCCAGCCGGCGCGCAGATAGCTCTCGCGCAAGGCCTCGCCAAAGGCGAGGACGCCGTCATAGTGCTCCAACCGTAGCGCCGAGATTGCCTCGGTTGCCGATACGGCCCGGTGATGGGTGTCATGAAACAGAAGGATGAAGTTGCCGCCAGCGGCCCGGGCACGACCGATGCGTGCGACAAGCTCCGGATCCGTCCACTCATGAACGATCACAACGTCGGCCTCGGCGATCCAGGCCTCGTGATCGAACCCGGCATCGTAGGTCACCGGCATCAACTCTGGGAAATCCTTGCGGAAGCGTTCGATGGCGAAGGATCCCTTCTCGGCCAATAGGTTCGAACGGCTCCAGCCGTCGGACGGCTCCAGCGCGACTGCCTGGTGCTGGCGCGCGATCAGATCCCGCATGATACCGCGCAGGAAATGGGCATTGCCATGGTTCCAGTCGGATACGACCGAGTGGGTGTAAAACAAAAAGCGCATGGTCAACGCCCCGCCATAGCCAGGGCCGCCTTGTCGTAGACGCCTCGCATGGCTGCCGCTTGCCTGGCCAGTGTAAACCGGCGGCTCCGTCGCATCGCTGCCTGGCCGAGCTCTCGCCTGAGTTCGGCATCGCTGGAAAGACGATTGAGGCCGGCAGCGAGGTCGTGCGGATTGCGCGCGTCAAAGAACATCGCGGCCCCGTCCCATAGTTCGCGATAGGTTGCGATGTCGGAAAGCACCAGGGGCGTCGCCGACATGGCAGCTTCCAGCGCGGCCAGACCGAATGGCTCATAGATCGACGGCGACACGAAAATGCCGGCGCGCGCCATCAAGGAGCGCACCTCGTGAGACGGCAGTGCTCCCAGAGGAACAGCATAGCTGAAGCTGGTACGCCCGCCGTTCGGACCGTGCATCGAACCGGCGGCAAAGACGGGCCATCGCGTCAGCGACGCGGCCTGGTCGATCACCGCCGCATTCTTCCCCTCGTCCCACCAGCGGGCAGCGGCGAAGACGAGCGGTTGGCGCTTTTCGGCCTTCGGCACCGGACTGGCACTATTTCCCACCACACTCAGACGCGCGATCGGGCCGTAGCAGGTCTCAAGCATGTCGGCGTGGCTGCGGCTCGGCACGATGACTGCGTCGGCCCGATTGAAGCCACGCCTGTTGCGCTCCTTCTGCCAGGCCCACGCGCCATCCACTGCCTGTTTCCTGACGGCGTGGAACCATGTCGTCACGCAGGAATGGGAGACCGCCACGGCTGGGCACGGCGCATCGAATCCCGCCGCCTGCGTCGGCGCGTTGAAATGGACTAGGTCGATGGCGTGGTCGCGCATGGGCGCAAGCAATTCTCGCGGTAGCGCATCCAGGTCGCCGCCGTTGTGGGTCATCCAATCCGGCGGCGTGTTCAACCAGATCAGCGTGGTGAAAGCCTCTGCCTCCGCAGCCTGCTGCCTCGTCGGCTGGGGACCGAGCCCGGCAAGCACCACGCTGTCGCCGCCGTTCACAAGTTCCCTTGCCAGATCAAGCGCATAGCGCCATACGCCGCCCACGGCATCGACGGTCATCAGGATGCGCCACGAGCGCGGCGTCAGTGTCCGCAACATGTCGCCTCCAGTTCCGCCAGCGGCCGGGGCCGCTTCTCCTGGATGTCACTGAATTTCTGGAAGGATGCGAGATAGTGATCATGGGCGCGCTCCCAGGCAAGGTCGTCGGGTTCGCCCCAAAGCTCGCGATAGCTGGGCGAACTCGGATACGGATAAAGCGGAACAGGTTCATTGGCCCATACGCCGTGGTCGATCAGGTGGGTTCGCCAGTGCTCGACCAGGGCGGGATCATCCTCGACCACGCCGATCAGATTGGCTTGAACGAATGGAACGTGACGTCTAGCATCGACGAGCAGCGCGGCAAGTTCCTCGGTGCCCAGCCGGCAGCGCTTGGCCAGCATCGCCCGGCCTTCAACCGTCAGGCTTTCGAGCCCCGCTTCAATGGAGACGCAGCCTGCGGCGCCCAGCAATTCCAGCAGCTCGGGCTTCCACAGATCGATGCGGGTCTGTATGCCGAATTTCACATTGCGATCGACCAAGGCTTCCAGCAGCGCTTTTTGCGGCAGGAAGATTTCGTCGATGAAGTAGATGTAGCCGACACCTTGGGCAATCAGCCGATCGATCTCCGCGACCACCGCTTGGTGGTTTCGACGGCGATAGGCATCACGGAAATCGATCTTGGCGCAGAAGCTGCAATTGTAGGGACAGCCGCGCGATGCCTCGACTTCCGCACCGAACCCGACCTGATTGTCATCGAACCTGTGATGGTGATGCGAATGGGCTGCGATCCAGTCCGCAGGCCATTCGAGGGGTGGATGATCGACAAACGAGCTGGCGTGGACGCCGCCGTTCGAAACCACCCTGGCATCCCGCAGATAAGCGGTTGAGGGCACTGCGCTCCAATCGTCGCGCCGGGCAAGTTGCTCGACGACTTCTTCGCATTCGCCGCGCACGACGATGTCGACGCCGAGCTTGCGCAAGGTTGGCGCCGGCGTGGCCGAGCCGTGCGGCCCGACGGCGACCGTGCGTCCACCGCGCCCGGCGAGAAGGTTGAGGAAATCGGCCGGCACGCGCAATTCCGGCGGTGCGCAGCGCCAGAACAGATAGGTCGGCGCGGTACTGACGACAGTCATTGCCGGGGCGAAATCGGCCACCCGCTCGCAAAGACCGGAATTGTCGAGCTTCTGCAACTGACCATCCAGCATCAGCACCTCATGTCCGGCGGCTTCGAGCAGGGCCTTCGAATAGCCGAGTTCCAGCGGCAGATGTGGTTGGCGGCAGCCGAAATAGATGCTGTCGTCGTAGGTCCAGAATGGGTTTACCAGAGCGATTTTCATGCGACGTACCTCACGGCTTCGGGGTGAGGCTCGAGCCGGTGGCGCTGCAGCCAGTCGGCTAGGTCGCGGACGCCTTCGCGCCATGAAACCTGGGCCATCCAGCCAAGCGCGGTTTTGATCTTGCGGGTGTCGGCGACGAAGAAGGGCTGGTCGCCGGTGCGTTCGCCATCATGGCGGATTGAAAGCTCATGGCCGGTCAGGCCACGGATCTCGCTCAACAGCGTGCGCAGGCTGAGCGCATTTTCCGGGCCGCCGCCAAGATTGAATGCCTGGCCTTTGGTCGTCTCGATGTGGTCGAGTACGGCCCTGTAGGCGGCGACGGCATCGGAAACATGTAGGATATCGCGCACTTGCCTGCCGTCACCGTAAATGGTGATGGGGCGTCCCGTCAGCGCGCTGAGCAGGAAGTGCGCGACCCAGCCCTGGTCCTCGGTTCCGAACTGGCGCGGTCCATAGATGCAGCTCATCCGCAGCACCGCCGTCGGCATGCCGTAGGATTTGGCGTAGTCGAGCACATACTGGTCCGCCGCGCCCTTGGAGCAACCGTAGGGCGTGCAGAAGTCCAGGCCCCGAGCCTCATCGATGCCGTTCGCCTGGATGACGCTGTCGCAAGGCACATAGCGGTCGCCGTCCTCGCGGACCGCGACGTCGGGCAGGCTGCCATAGACCTTGTTGGTGCTGGCGAAGACAACAGGAATACACTCACCGCTCAGTCGCGCCGCCTCCAGTACGTTGAATGTTCCGCGAAGGTTGATGTCGAAATCCTCGCCCGGCTGGACCAGGCTTGTGGTGACGGCGGTTTGCGCGGCCAGATGGAAAATTGCCTTTGAACCCGTCAGAGCCGGCGCCAAGGCGTTGGCGTCCCGCACGTCGATGGTCTCCACCGTGAGGCGACTGGCGTGTTTTTGTGCCAGCCATTCAAGGTTCTGCTGGACGCCCGGACGGCTGAGATTGTCGATCACCAGCACCGGTTCACCATCCGACAACAGGCTGTCGGCGAGGTTCGATCCTATGAAGCCGCTGCCGCCGACGATGGCGACCGGCGCGTCGCGTCGATTGCGTGTGTTCATGACACCAGCCCGCGTTCTTCGAGCTCGCGTTTCATGTCGGCGCCGCGGTCGACGGCGGACGTGTTACGCACCCAGGAAACGAAATCGCCGAGCGAATTCTCCAGTTGCCGCACCGGCTCGAAACCGAGCAGCTCACGGGCCTTGGAAATATCGGCGAAGCAGTTGCGGATATCGCCGGAGCGCGCTTTGCCGAGCAGTTCGGGCGAGCGGTTCGGTGTCCCCATGGCCTCGGCCAGCAATCGTGCGACTTCGCTGATCGCGTAGGCTCGGCCGCTGCCGATGTTGATGACATGACCCTTTGCCTGGCGTTGCTGCAGTGCAAGGCGAAAGGCGCGGGCGACGTCATGCACATGGACGAAATCGCGCTTCTGTTCGCCATCCTCGAAGATCATTGGCCGTTGGCCGTTGGCGAGACGCGAAGCGAAGTTGGCCAGCACGCCGGTATAGGGGTTCGACAATGCCTGGCCGGCGCCGAAGACATTGAACAGGCGCAACGCGACAGCATCGATGCCATAGGCCTCGCCGAAGATCAGCACAGCGCGTTCTTGTGCGTATTTTGTCAGCGCATAGATTGAGGCGAGATCGACCGGCTTTTCTTCGTCCGTCGGCAGCGGCGAGAGGGGGGCTCCCTCTGGCGACAGCGGATTCCATTGCCCGCTTTTGATGTCGCTCGCCTTGCGCCGGGCATTGTCGATGCGCCGGCCGTCTGGCGTTGCATAGAGCCCTTCGCCATAGACGCTCATCGACGAGGCGACGACGATCCGTTCGACCGGGTGCTTGATCAGTGCTTCAAGTAGCGTTGCGGTGCCGAGATCATTGGCGCCGACATAGCGCGCGATCTCGTACATCGATTGTCCGACGCCGACTTCCGCCGCCAGATGAATGACCGCGTCAACACCTTCCAGCGCACTGGCGACCGCCTCCCGGTCTCGGACATCACCTTTGATCAGTTCGGTCCCGGCGGGAAGCGCGACGGCTTCGCCCGCATGCACCTGCTCCAGCAGCGCATCGAGGATGCGAACCGAATAATCCTGCTCGACGAGTTCCTGTGCGACATGCCGGCCGATGAAGCCGCAGCCTCCTGTAACCAATATGCGTTTCACGACGACTCCTCAGACAAGTAACCTCGGCGCCCCGAACTTTTCGGCAAAAGGTTTGTTCCCTTGCTTCAACAAAGTTCCTTTGGCGGACTTCGTTGGGCCGGCATCGCGATCACGGCGCGGTGCTGGAACATTGACGCCCTTGTGCTGTTAGGACGCCCGACAGCCCGCGTGTCCCATGGAGCAACGCCGATCAAAGGAGATTTCAATGTCTCAGTCGCAAACGACCACCGACCACGACGAAATTCGCAAGTGGGCCGAGGAGCGGGACGGCCGGCCGGCAGTGGTACGCACAAAAGGCGAGGGCGGCATCCTGCGGATCGACTTCGGTGAGCCTGAGGAAGCATTCGAGCCCATCGAATGGGACGAGTTCTTCCGGATATTCGACGAGAACGATCTGGCCTTTCTGTATCAGGCCAAGACTGGGGAGGGGAAAGCCAGCCGTTTCAACAAATTCGTCGAGCGCGATCAGAAGGGCTGATGACGCAAGCCAAGCGGCTGATCTGTACGGCCCAGTTGTCGAGATGTGGTCAACAATGACGGCCCCGCGGCTTAGCACTTCAGCCTGAGAGGGAGGGTAAAATTAATGCATCAGGTTTGCGCCGCGGGTTTTCGCCATCTCTCGCATGATGCCGTTGAGCCAGTTTTCAGTGGATTGACCAGGCTGTCTGCGGTCGACATCCCGGATCGCTTGCTCGAGCGTCCTCTCGACGAGCCGATCCGATGCGTCGACGTCTCCCAGCAAAAGGCGCGCCGCAAGTCGCAGTTTGGGCAAAAGCGCGAAGACGTCGTCGGACGGGTCCGGTCCGGGGGGCGCCCGCCCCGATTCCTGCGGGGGAAAGAGTGCGTTGAACACCGCCTGGCTGCCCGAGGATTTCCGCAGATTGCTGGCATAGCGGAGATGGTCGGGAATGGCGATGTCGTCATCGCCACTGAAGAACACGAAGGGGACACCCCGGCGCATCAACTCATCGGCGATTGGAAACACGCGTCGGCCATTGAGATTGACGTCGAGGATTGCAGCTTCGGCCGTCCCGGTGTGTTTGGAAGCCTGTTCGACGGTTGCAGCGGGACCAAGGATTATGGCGCCCATATTGCTGAAAAACCGCGCAAGATCTCCCGCCATCGTCCATTCGTCTTCAACTATCAGAATATGCAGCCCCCGCAGGTCGCGCACGTCGTCATCCTTTCTTGCAACGGAGGTTAGAATGCAGAGGATTTGCTTTCCGAATTCTGTCATCCAAGGCCGCCTGCAACCGCTTCGCAAGCATCAGCATGCGATCCGGGACGGGCCCCGCATCGGAATCTGCTAGCGATCCAGGCGCCCCTGACACCACTGGCGCTCGGAGTTTTATGTCAGCAGAGCGTTTCGTCATTGAACCACCATTGATATCGGGTTCAACGTCATCCCTGACGTCTTGTTCCATACCTCTTGCGCGCTATATGGTTGTGTCCTGTTCGATCCGGCCTTGAGGAGACTTCATGTCGGGTCGGCGAAAGGGGGACATGCCGTGACTGCCCGATCGACTAGATTTCCCATCGTTGGCATCGGCGCGTCCGCGGGTGGCATTCCCGCGATGGAAGGCTTGTTCAAAGGCGTTACCAGCCAGCCCGGCATGGCGTTCATCATCATCACGCATCTCAGCCCGAAGCGAGAAAGTCTGTTGCATGAAGTTGTCAGCCGCTACACCGAGATGCCTGTCGTTGTGGCCGAGGATGGCATAGCTGTTGTACCTGACCACGTCTACGTGATGCCACAAAACGTCACTCTGGCGATCGCCAACGGTGTGCTGCGCCTGCGGCGGCCCAACGGGCTTACCCAAGAGCGCAAACCCGTCGACATCTTCTTTAGTGCGCTCGCTGAAGACCAGGGCGAATATGCCGTGGGCGTCATTCTGTCGGGCGGTGATTCCGATGGAACGCTGGGCGCCAAGGCGATCAAGGAGCGGGGTGGCCTCACTGTCGCGCAAGCGCACGACGGCTACGGGCCGCGCAATCCCGATATGCCACAGAGCGCTATTGCCAGCGGGCTCGTCGACGTCGCTGTGCCCGCCGAGGAGATCGGGGCGAAGCTGGAGGCTTTCGCCCGCGGCTTCGACACGCTGGAAGGGCTGGCGGAAGAAGATGGCGACCATACGGCCGACATCGATAAGGTGCGAGAACAGATATACGCCATTCTGCGCAGCCACTCCGGCCACGACTTCTCGGGCTACAAGACCAAGACATTTCTGCGCCGCGTGAAGCGACGCATGCAGATCGCCCAGGTCCATTCCATCAGCGCCTATATAGACTGGCTGAAGAAAGATGCTCGCGAGGTGATGAACCTTTTTCGCGATCTGCTGATCAATGTCACCAACTTCTTTCGCGACCCCGATGCCTTCGAGTTGCTCGAGCGAAAGATCATACCGCAGTTGTTCGAAGGCAAGACCGCCAGTGACACCGTCAGGGTCTGGGTTCCCGGATGCGCCACGGGCGAGGAGGTGTTCTCTATCGGCATCCTGCTGCGCGAACACATGGAGAAGCTTACGGTCGTTCCGCGCGTCCAGATATTTGCCACCGACATCGACGAGCCTGCGCTGGCGGTGGCCCGGGCGGCACGCTATCCCGAAGCCTTGCTGCAAGGGCTTTCACCCGAACGCCGACAGCGGTTCTTCAACGGCGACGGAGAGAGCTATGTCATTAGCAACGAGATACGGGAACTGTGCATCTTCTCGCCGCACAGCGTCATTCGCGATCCGCCTTTCTCGCGCATGGATCTGGTCTCCTGCCGCAATCTGCTGATCTATTTCGGCCCGAGCATCCAGAGCCGTGTCATCCCTGTCTTTCACTATGCATTGAAGCCCGGCGGTTACCTGTTCCTCGGCACCTCCGAAAGCGTTGGGCAGCACGACAATCTGTTTGCCACTGTCGACAAGAAACATCGTCTCTTCCAGGCGCGCGAGCATGCCTCGCCGCATATCAGGCTGCCCGCCTTGATCGGTGAGAGCCGTTCCGGCGTCTTTCCCTCTGAAAGCGCCGGCTTAAGGAAGGGAGCCGCCGGTTATCCGCTGCGCCAGGCTGTCGAGGCGCAGGTGCTGGAGCGCTTCGCTCCGCCGCATGTCCTGGTCAACGCCGAGGGCGATGTCGTCTATTATTCGGCCAGGACCGGCAGATATCTCGAAGCGCCGCAAGGGATTCCCAGCCGGCAGTTGCTGACGATGGCTAGGCGTGGGCTGCGACTGGACCTCCGCGCCGCGTTGCGGGAAGCGACGACGACGCGCCGCACAGTGGTGCGGGAAAACCTCATCGTAGAGGAAGACGACGAACGGGTCCAGCCGATCAAGCTCACGATCGAACCGCTCACCGAACGTGGCAATGGCGAGCCGCTTTATCTCGTCCTGTTCGAACCGTCGGGGCCGACCCAGGCCCGCTCAGAGGAAGACGGCGGCGGCCGTGACAGTGACAGCACCGCCGATCTCGAGCGGGAGCTGCGCGACACCAGGGAGCGCCTGCAATCGACGATCGAGGAATACGAGACCGCGCTGGAAGAGGTCAAATCGTCGAACGAGGAACTCGTCTCCGTCAATGAGGAGGCGCAGTCCACCAACGAGGAACTCGAAGCCTCGAAGGAGGAGATGCAGTCGCTCAACGAGGAGCTCAACACGATCAACGCCGAGTTGACGGCCAAGATAGAGGAGCTCGACCACGCCAACGGCGATCTGCGCAACCTGTTCGAAAGCACCGACATCGCGACCATTTTCCTCGACCGCAGCCTTGTGGTCCGTACCTTCACGCCGGCGGCGTCATCCTTCTTCAGCCTGCGTCCCTCCGATGTCGGCCGGCCGCTGACGGATCTGTCTAGCCAGCTCGACTACCCCGAGCTGAAGCAGCACATCGACAAGGTTTTCGAGACAGGCGAGATCCTGAATCACCATCTGGCACGCGATGCCAGGGGCCTGTTCCACATGGTCCGCATCAATCCCTATCGCGACAAGGGCAACAGGATCCAGGGCGTGGTGGTGACACTTGTCGATGTCACCACTCTGGCACAGGCGGAAGAGCATCAGCAGGTGCTCATCTCTGAACTCAACCACCGGGTCAAGAATATGCTTGCGGTGATCGCCAGCATTGCAAGCCGCACGCGGGAAAGTTCTGATACGAAGGAGGAGTTCGCGGATGCGCTGATCGGTCGCCTGCATGCCATGTCGCGGGCCTACGGCCTGCTGACCCGGGAGAGATGGAAGGAAGCCTCGGTCAGGGAACTGCTCCAGCAGGAGCTCGAACCATTCGGCATCGAGCGGATCGAACTCGATGGCGAGGATGTCAAACTAGGTCCGCAACAGGGGCTTTCCCTCAGCATGGCCATTCATGAACTGGCCACCAACGCGGCCAAGTACGGCGCTTTGTCAAAAACCGACGGCAAGGTCAGTGTGCAATGGTCGATCGAGGAGGACAGTTTCACATTTGGCTGGCGCGAAAAGGACGGCCCTGTTGTCAAGGCGCCCTTGGACAATGGTTTTGGCCTGACACTGCTGCAGGGAGAAATTGGTTACAGGCTCGGCGGCCATGTCGAGACCGCGTTCCACAAGGACGGCCTCAGCGTCCAGATCGCGTTTCCAGCAAACCACAAGGAGGCGCCGTGAGCGACGACAGGCCGCGCGTTCTGGTGGTCGAGGACGAATGGCTGATCGCCGAAGACGTCGCGTCTCGCCTGCGTGCGGCGGGTTATCCCGTGATCGGCCCGGTCTCGTCGGTCGCCGCGGCTCGTCAACTTATCGATGCAGGCAAAGTCGACGTGGCGCTGCTCGACATTCAATTGAACGGTGAAACGAGTCTGCCCGTAGCCGAAACATTGCTGGCTCGCGGCGTCCCCTTCGCCTTCATGACCGGATTTGGGCCGCGTGATGTTCCCCAACCCTTCCGAAGCTGCAAATTCGTGCCAAAGCCGGCAGGCGACGCTGCCCTTCTCAACACCCTGGCCGACCTGGCATTGCTTCGTCCCGACACGCACTCGTCGTGATTTCAACAGGCGGTTTCGATCAGTCCAGGGGCTTGTCCGTCGGCCGAGGCGTGGTGCTCGCCTGACGCGGCCGCCCGGCGTTGCGATTGGCAACCGGATTGTCAAGCGGCGCGGTCGACGGCCGGGATGTGCCTGCGGTTTTCGGCGTCTCCGGCTTGCCACCGGCATCCGTGTCACTGGCGTCCCGTCTCGGGTGCGGCAGACCATCGGCGTTCGGAGACCGGACGCTGGGTTTCGATGTGGAACTCTCATTGCTCATGGCAGCACCTTTCTTTGCATCGGGTGGGGCACGGTAGTCCCGCCGCTGTGAAGTCTGCAGGTCAAACCGTCGCCGCGATCGAAGGTTCCAGGTGCCAACGGGTCCATTGCGATCCACGGCCGCCGACTTACTCAGGGCAGACCTGGTGCGAGAGCCCGACACCTCAACCATGCGGCCGCATCACCACCTTGATGCAGCCATCCTGCTTGTCACGGAACGTCTTGTAGAGATCCGGCCCGGCTCCGAGATCCGCCCGGTGCGTGATCACGAAGGAGGGATCGATGTCGCCCTTCTGGACTATGTCCAGGAGCGGTTCGAGGTAACGCTGAGTATGGGTCTGACCCATCCGGAAGGTCAGGCCCTTGTTCATGGCGGCGCCGAACGGAATATGATCGACGAGACCGATATAGACGCCGGGCACCGAGATGGTGCCGCCTTTGCGGCAGGAGTAGATTGCTTCGCGCAGTACATGCGGCCTGTCGGTGCCGAGGTAGACGGCGGCCTTGACCTTGTCGAGCATGGCGTCGGCACTGGCGCCGGGATCCGACTCGGTACCGACACAGTCGATGCAGCGATCAGGACCGCGGCCATCGGTCATCGCCATCAAGGCGTCGTAAATATCGGAGTTGCTGAAGTCGAGCGTCTCGGCCTTGCCGTGCTCGCGAGCCATCGCCAGCCGCTCCGGCACCTTGTCTATGGCAATAACGCGGCCGGCGCCGAGCATCCATGCGCTTTGGATGGCGAACTGGCCGACCGGACCGCAGCCCCAGATAGCGACGGTATCGCCTGGCTCGATGCCGGCATTTTCAGCCGCCATGTAGCCAGTCGGGAAGATGTCTGAGAGGAACAGCACCTGTTCGTCGTCCATTCCTTCGGGCACCTTTATCGGACCGACATCGGCGAAAGGGACTCGCAGATATTCGGCTTGCCCTCCCCAATAGCCGCCGACCAGATGCGAATAGCCGAACAGGCCCGCCGGGGATTGTCCCATCACTTCGGCGGCCTGTTTGGCATTGGGATTGGACCTGTCGCAAAGCGAGAACAGCCCCTTCTGGCAAAACCAGCATTCGCCGCATGAGATGTTGAACGGCACCACGATGCGGTCACCCTTCCTGAATTTCGAATGGCCGCGGCCGACTTCCACGACCTCGCCCATGGTCTCGTGTCCAAGCACGTCGCCCGATTCCATGGTCGGCATATATCCGTTCATCAGATGCAGGTCCGAGCCGCATATGGCGCAGCAGATGACCTTGATGATGACGTCGCGATCATCCTCTATAGCGGGATCAGCCACCTGGTCGCATCGGATGTCGCCTTTGCCGTGCCATGTGAGCGCTTTCATGAGGTTGCTCCTTGTTGGAAGAAGGTTGGAAGGCAAATCGTGTAAAAGGCACCGTCTGAGCGTCTGCAGCAATCCGTCGATATACAGGTCAACACATAGGAGTTGCTGCCGTGATGCCCGATTGTTCAGTCTTTGGATGCGGAACCCGGCTCGGCCATCTTGCGGTGCTGTTCAGCCAGCGTGCCTGCCGGCATCACATGCGCCGCGGCGACCTGCAGCTTGTTCTCCAACTGCTGATGACTTGTTCCTCGCCGGCCATCTCGCCTCGTAACCGGCTATGACTACATCGGTGGGATTGTCCTTCTCATCGGTGCCGACCTTGCCCTCACCACGGCCAACTTTTCATTCGTCATAACGTCCTCCGAATTTCGCTTCGGCCGAACCACCATCGAGGCTGATTGTTCCGTACGGATAGGATTGAATGGGCGGCTTTATGCCGGCCATGAAAAGCGATTTTGTTCTGGGCACATTCGACTGTGAACAACTCATGATGGCGGTGGAACAACTCAAGTTTGTGCGAGTTCGGTAGCCGTGCAGCGTCATCGCTCCCCTTGTTTGATGCTGCACGGTCGGGTCCCCTCAGCCTGATCAGCCCGCGCGCCCTCGCGGCAGCGCGGGCTTTCTATGGGCAGGGCGCCATGTTTTAAATCTTTGGAACAACGTACCCGTTCAGCAGTTCGGCGTGCAGGAGGAACAAAATGCAATTCGCGGAAGAAATCGCGCTCAGGCGCGTAAAGATGCTGGTCGAACAATATGTTGTCGCCAGGAGCAGGAGATATGATTTCGTCTCGACCGAACTCGCCTGTAAGGCCATCCGCCAGGTCGTACGAAGCCCGATCGAGGACGCCGAACTGGACCATCTGCTGGCCAGAAGCGCCGTCAAACAAGGGCTGTCGGTGCGGTTCGACCGGATAGGTCATTGGCAGGCGGCTTCGCCCGAACTCAGCCAGGAGAAATCAGCATGAGGGCAGTGCTTTTGATGTCGGCCGCATTGCTCGCCTTGGCGGCGTGTAATGACAATGCCGATCCAGCCAAGTCCAAGACGGATACCACGAACAGCCAACCGGTCGACAAGAATCCCACGACGGACACCAACCCGACACCGCAGACCAGCACCGGCGGCGATCAGCAAGGTACGCAGCCAGCCCAGCCTGCATCTCCCAAGCCAAGTGGCGGCTAGGCCTATGGAGCGACGCAACGCGATAATCTCGCTGGTGATAGCCGCAGTCATCATTGTCGGTTTCGTCGTCGGCTTTTTCTACATTGATATGGGCTGGCAGACCTCGCCGCTGAAACGCGCGCCTGAACAGAACCAGGGTGGCAACGCCCCGGCGGATACCTCACCAGCCGCGGGCGTCCAGAAGAATCCCAAGGAAAACACCGAAATGCCTGGGCAGTGATCGACAGCTCGTCTCTGAGTAGACCTCGAACCAGGCCAGACGCGTTTATGCTGTCAGGTCCCACCGTGCTGATCCTTATGTACTTTCTGCTTCCCGTCTGGCTTGTCGCTGGCTTTGCAGACTGGCTTTGCCACCGCGCCTCATATATCGAGTCGACCACGGGCGCCAAGGAATCCTTGATCCATCTTCTGATGTTCGCCGAAGTAGGCGTGCCGTTGCTGGCAGCCATGTTCCTCGAGGTGAATGCCTTGGTCATCGCTGTCATGATCGTCACCTTCTTCATCCACGAGGCGACGGCGATGTGGGATGTACGCTATGCAACCACGGCGCGCAGGGTAACGCCGATCGAACAGCATGTGCACAGCTTTCTGGAAATGATCCCGCTGATGGGCCTGGTCAGCGTCGTCTCCCTCCATTGGACGCAGTTTCTTGCGTTGTTCGGGGCGGGGCCGGAAACCGCGCGCTTCGATATCGTCTGGAAATCGCAGCAGTTGCCACTGATCTATATCGTCTGCGTGATGGCCGTGATCGTACTTTTCGAGTTGCTTCCGTACGTGGAGGAATTCGTCAGGGGCTTACGGGCCAATGCCGGGAGGCTGATCCCGCCGAAAGCCAGGCGACGCGACCCGGGCCACACGACGTTGCGGTGATGGGGCGGTCTGAAACGATGCTCCCTTGACCACAAGTACTCAGCGGTCTGAGCGCCGTCTCGCGCGGAACATCTCTGCCGGACTGGTCATTAACAGAACGGGAGAGGACAGACATGGAGCGTGATGATGAGCATCCTTTCCGACCTCGACAAAAAGCTGACGGACAACATGTATGAACATGCCAGCGAACTCACGGATGCGGTGGCGGACCTGCCGCCGGAACTCGTTGAAAGCGTCGACCGGCTAATGCCTTTCATCCAGCCCGAAGCGCGCGAGACGGTGAGAAATCAGGTTTTCGGCCTGATCCACGAATACAGGATCGTGGCCCCTCGCAGCCCGGCCGATCAGGATTGACCTACCCGTTCTGGTCTATCGCGTGAGGCGCGGGTTGGCTGCCGCCATCGTTGCTTGCTCTATGGCCGCCGAACCACAGCCAAGCCGCGACGATCACGACTGCCACGATCACTATCCAGGATATGAGACGAGGCATTGCGGGATTCTCCGTGCCAGCAGTCCATTCACGTCGACGTGATGATCAGGACGGAATTGAAGTCGGCTCCGCCGCCTCCTTGTGCTCCTAATTCCGCACGCGATCCTTTGTTCCGCTTGAGTTGCGGTGGCCGGCTGAGATCTGTCGCGTCCACATGCCCTGCAGCCGCCCCGCCGGATGGGCTTTCGTTGACGCGCCCGCTGAACGCTCTAGGTCAATTCAAGCCGACCACCGCTCGTTCGGCACTAGGGGAGACTATTCTTGTGGCGCACCAAACGCCGAATTTGATCCTCAGCGGCCGTCATTTCCGGCTGGATTGTTTGTGCTTGCTGTTGCTGTTGTGCGTGTCGGCGGGATGCTCGTCTTCCGACGAGATCGAGCAGCAATCACGAACAGCGGCTTCCGCGGCACAGACCGCATCGATGTTGCTCGACGCTTGGATGGGCGGCGCGGCGCCGACCGCATACACGGTGGACACGCTGCAATCGATCGCCAAGACGCTCGTAGATACGGGGGCGCAAATCCGGTCCGCCGAAACCAGTGAACCCACCGAGCAAGCTTCTCTGACAAAAGCAGTCAATGATTTGTCGGTCGCGGTGACGCGTGCCGAGGCCGGACTGCAGGCAGATGACCGGCTGGAAGTCCAAGACGCGCAACAGGATTTACGGCTGGCGTCGCGTGCGCTCGCTGCCGCCTACGCCAAGTATTTCGCGCCGAAGCCATGAAAAAGCTCATGGAAATATCCCTCGGCGTCGTCACCAGCGTCGGCGGCTTCCTCGAAGTTGGGTCCATGGCGACGGCGGCGCAGGCAGGCGCGATGTTTGGCTTCCAGTTGATCTGGGCGGTGGTGCTTGGCACCGTCTGCATCATCTTCCTTGTCGAAATGTCCGGCCGGTTCGCGGCCGTGAGCCATCACACGATCTCCGACGGCATCCGCGAAAGGTTCGGTTTCAACGTCTTTCTATGGCCGTTGCTTGCCGCCTTGCTGGTCAATTTCCTGGTGCTGTCCGCCGAGATCGGCGGCGTTGCCATTGCGCTCGAACTTGCCACGGGCATAGGCTTCCAGTGGTGGGCACTGCCGGTGGCTTTGCTGGCGTGGCTGCTGCTCTGGAAAGGCACGTTCGGCGTCATCGAGAAGGGCGTGTCGTTTCTCGGTCTGGTGACGCTGTGTTTCGTCGTCGGAGCGGTGATGCTGAGACCTGATTGGACGGCAGTCGCAAGGGGCGCCGTGCCTTCGCTGCCGGTCCACGATGCCGCCAATTACTGGTTCATGGCGGTCAGCATTCTGGGCGCCTCGATATCGCCCTACCTGTTCATGTTCTATTCCTCGGGGGCCATCGAGGACCGGTGGGACAAAAGCTATCTCGGCGCCAATCGGGCCATAGCGGGGTTGGGCATGACCTTCGGGGGCACCATCTCGATCGGCGTGTTGATCGTGGCCGCTCTCGTGCTCGCCACGCATGGCGTCACCCAGGTGGACGACTATCACCAACTGCCGTTGATGCTGATCCCCATATTCGGCTTCTGGGGCTTCGTGCTGTTTGTTGCTTCTCTCGCCATCGCCTGCTTCGGCGCTGCGCTCGAGGTCGGGTTGCAACAGGCCTATCTTGTGGCCCAAGGGTTCGGCTGGAATTGGGGCGAGGATCGCAAGCCGCGCGACGATCCGGGTTTCAGCGCCATCTACACGATATCATTACTGTTGGCGGCTATTCCCATCGCGCTTGGTCTTGACCCGCTGAGGCTCACCATCTTTTCCATGGCGCTGACGGCTGCCAGCCTTCCGCTGACCGTCGTTCCGTTCCTGTTTCTGCTGAACGACAAACGTTATGTCGGCGAGCATCGCAACGGCATTTTGTCAAATGCCGCCGTCATCTTCATCATCGCGCTTGGCTTCGTACTGGCGGTGGTGACCATCCCGCTGCAGATATTCGGAGGCACATGATGAAGTTGCTGCGTGATCTCCTGGACAAGCAGGTGGTCGACCGCGAGCAGGTCAAGGTCGGTAAGGTCGACGGTTTGGTGGCGCAGTTGCGGCCTGGCAAGCCGCCTCGGATCATTGCCATCGAGCTCGGCTCCATCACCCTGGCGCGTCGCCTCGGCGCACGGCCCGGGCGCTGGATGGCGCGGCTCGCGGTCAAGCTGGGCGGCACGCAGCATGGCGAACCTCATCGGATCGCTTGGCGCAAGGTGAAAGATATCGGCATCGATATCGAGTTCGACATCGATGTGCGAGAAACGTCGATCTTCGCCTGGCAGGACTGGTTGCGCGACCATATCATCGGGCGCATTCCGGGAGCTTGATGATGATTACGGTCAATCTCGAGCATCTGGCGGGGCGGCGCGTACTCTCGCAGCGCGGCAAGAATGTCGGTTATATCGAGGAGATCCGCGCCGAACGGGATGGTGACGATTTCGTCGTCACCGAATTCCACGTCGGGGTCTACGCTGCTTTCGAGCGTCTTTCGGCCTCGGCCATAGGCGTGGCGGTGCTGGATCTTTTCCGATTACGCCGCCGCGACGGTCTATACCGCATTCCTTGGGACAAGCTCGACATCTCCGATCCCGCGCGACCGCGGCTGCTGTGCCCAATGACTGAACTCTCAGGCATGAAGGACGCGCCGGACCTCCAGGAATAGGTCGTGGGTGCTGCATCGTCGGGATTAGTCTCAGCGCAGCATGCTTGCCGCCAGGAAGACCACGGCTGCTGTCAAAACGACAGCTGCAATCACCAACACCGGCCAGTTGCCGCCAGGCCGCAGTTCCGGCTCGCCTTCGACCGGACGCATGGCATTGGCAAAGCTGGCATCGTTTTCGAATTTTGGACGAGTGCGCGGCGGACTTGTCTCAGCGACCGGATTTTGTGTGTCCGCGGCCTCTGCGTCTGTCTCAAGCGGGGCAATGGCGGGATCGAACCCCGGCGTCTTGTCGTGCGTTGCTCCTGCCTGAACTTCGCCTCTGGCCGCGGCAGCCGTGAGACCTGTAACCTTAGCCATAATCTCTCCCCTTCGAACCGATCTCGGCAGTATCGCACTTGCAGGCGCCGGCGGAACCAAGCTTGCATGCGCTGAGGCGACCCACCACGGTCAGACTTGCTCGCTCAGCAGAATCCTGGCGTCCTTGGCCGCAACGATGAACGCCTGTCGTGCCGCCCTTGTCGGCTTTTCGCCTCGCATGACGGCAAGGCACGCTCTGATCGCGGCAAGACGCCTCTCGGATGTCGGCTTTGGCCAGTCCCGCAGCAGCACTTCGGCTGCGTCCGACACCGAAACCACAACCCTGTCGCGGTCTATCCGGCCAGGTTGAATGACAATCGGCTTTCTGAAATGTCCAGTACGCACATGCCTCTCCAGCGGGATGCACTCTATTCGACACGCCGCTGCAAGACTGCGCGTCGCGACGCGCTTTAACTCCGCAACCGTCGATTTGTTCCAGAGCACCTGGCGTTTGAAACAACTAGCCGTTGGCCGTCCGTGCGCGCCCGTCCCAAGACTTACAACAGGTCCTTGCGAAGGAAGATGCGTGCGTGCCCTGGAATTCCGAATTCGACTTTGCCGAATTCCTCGAACCCATGCTGCATGTAGAATAGCGGCGCCTGGAAACTGCTTGTCTCGACCACGGCTTTTTTGCAGCCACGCTGGTTCATGGTGCCGGCGTTCCTGTCGCCTGTCACTTCTCCACATTTTCCGTCGATGTGGCAGATCTCACGCGAGATAGTCCGGCAGCCTCATGCGTGGATCGTGGTGCTGCCGGGCCTGCAGGCATGTCGTCTGGGTATCGGAACAAAGCGCATCTTGGCCTGTTAGGGCGACGCATCCCAGGCAAGGACAAAGCCGATGAAAACACGACAATTTTTCGCATCGCTCGCCGCTGCTTCCATTTTTCTCGCCGTGCCTGCTTTTGCTGCCGACAGCGCCCAGGCCTTCGTCGACAAGGCTGCCATCGGCGGCAAGTTCGAAGTCGACTCGAGCCAGATTGCCTTGGGCAAGGTTCAGGACCAGAGCATCAAGGACTTCGCCCAGATGATGATCCGCGATCACGGCGCGGCCAATGCCAAGCTGGCAACGGTGGCCGGCGAACAAAAATTGAAAGTGCCGCCGGCGCTTGATGCCCAGCACCAGGGCGATCTCGACAAGCTCAAGAATGCGCAGGCTCCGATCGATCCAGCCTATGTCGACATGCAGCGCAAGGCGCATGCCGACGCCGTCAAGCTGTTCGAAACCTATGCCAGCGGCGGCGACAACGCCGGGCTCAAGACATTCGCCCAGCAAACGGTCGATACGCTGAAGACGCACCAGCAGATGATCGAAAAGATCGCAGCCGGGCAGGACGCCATCACGGGAGCGACAACACCGGCGGTGAAGACCGACAATACCCCCAATGCCGCCGCTCTCGTTCCCGGCGCAAACAGCTTCACCGAAGCCCAGGCCAAGAGCCGCATCGAGGGTGCAGGCTATACCAACGTGTCGAAGCTTACCAAGGACGACCAGGGCATCTGGCGGGGCCATGCCACCAAGGCAGGCGAAAGCCTCGCCGTCGGCCTGGACTATCAGGGCAACGTCGTTGCCGCCAGCAAGTGAGCACGGATCAGGAGAAATCAATGAAAACGGTAACTGGACTGTTCGACAACTATGACGACGCGGCCGACGCGGTCCGCGAACTGGAAGCCACGGGCGTCCCGCATGCGAACATCAGCATCGTCGCCAACAACTCGGATGACTGGTACGAGGGCGACCGTTCGGAGGCTGCCGAGGATGCCGGGGCTGGCGCGGGGATTGGAGCCGTGATCGGCGGTGCCGGCGGATTGCTGACAGGGCTGGGGGTCATGGCCATCCCGGGCGTCGGACCTGTGGTCGCGGCGGGTTGGCTCGCCGCCACCGCGACAGGTGTCGTTGCCGGGGCGGTGGCAGGCGGTGCGGTCGGAGGCATTGTCGGCGCTCTGACGGAGTCCGGCGTGCCCGAGAACGATGCCCACGTGTATGCGGAGGGCGTACGCCGCGGCGGCACGTTGGTCACGGCCAGGGTGGACGATGAACTCATTGCAAATTTCGAGGAAATTCTGGGGCAATCCAGATCGGTCGATCTTGCCGAACGCCGCAGGGCTTACGAGGCTGGCGGCTGGACCGGCTTCGATGCCAATGCCGGCGAATATATCCCTGACGAGACCGATCGCGACAGCGCTCGGGCGATCAATCGGCCTTGAACGAGGAGGTGTGGTCGCACGTACCGAACGACGAGGTTTCACGAAGTGCTACGGAGCGTGTGGGACAGATGTTCGAGTTGCCCGGCTTCAAGATCTCCGTGAGCAAGGCATGAAGCTTCCCGGCTGTCCGGCGCGTTAAGTGATCTCAGTTGAATCCCCGACCGTTCAAGCGAACTGGCTGGCTGTCGGGTTGGCGTGCTGCACGAAAAGTACTCAGCGATCAAGGTGCGGTGTTGGTATGGTGGTGCGCTGGCGGGCTCTGGTCACGCTGAGCCGCACGTCTGCCGCCTGGCTCATATCGGGCGTGCGCCTGTTCGATCTCACAACTCGATTCTAGTGACTGTGGCTCCCCTTATGTTCGACTATTAACTGTTCGGCCAAGTTGGGCGTTGACGCTTCCTCTCTATAAGAGTTAATAATCTCCTAATATAAGAAGCATCTAAAGTTCGTGGTCGAAAGCCACGAGTTTGACGATGTAGGTTGGGTAGGGAACGTAGCGTGACGACCAGTCGTCGCGTCCAGCAGCATCGGGTCAATATCCGTCCGTGAATGGCCAGCTTGAGGCGGCTGTTCCAGGCGCGGCGGTGTGCCTGGATGAGGGCGAAAATTCATGCCTGCCTGGATTCGCGCGGTTTTTCTTCGGCTGGAAGCAGCCGGTCGTTCAGTACTGTCGATAAAACAGAAAAACAGATGAGGCGTCTGTTCTTAAAAGGGGGGTTGAAAAATGGCTACTCAGGTCACCGGTGCCGGCGGCACCACGACGTCTTTCTCCAACACGCCGCAGGCGAAGGATGACCTGTTTACCTATGATAGTTTCCAATCCGTCTTCCTGAACGTGATGGCCAACGATCTCGGCGGGAATGCCAAGACCCTCTGGTCAGTCGACAATGGCATCAACAACACAGGCGCAATGAATGGATACACCGCCGCTGATTTGTTGACCCAAGACTTAGCACGCACTGAATCCCCCACCTCCGAGACAAGTTATAACGGCGCGAAGATCTGGATTACGTCCGACGGACTCGTGGGATACGACGCGACTACCTTGTCAGCGGCGTTCAAGGCACAGTTACAGGGCTTGAATGCGGGACAGTACCTGACTGACAGCTTCATCTACTCGGTCCGGCTCGGCAATGGAACGCTCAGCTGGGCAACCGCGACGGTACATTTCGCCGGCACCAACGACGCCGCGGTGATTTCCGGCGTCTCTACGGGCGCGGTCGTCGAGGCTGGCGGTGTCGCCAATGCCATCACCGGGACGCCGACGGTGAGCGGCACGCTGACAGATACCGACGTCGACAACACGCCCAATACGTTCCAGGCGGTCGCGCCCGGAACCGCGGGCGATCATGGGTATGGGACCTACCAGATGACCGCGGGTGGTGTCTGGACCTTCACCCTCAACAACAACAATGCGGCAGTGCAGGGTCTCAACGTCGGCCAGCATCTCACCGAGACGTTTACCGTCCACACACAGGACGGCACGGCCCAAGTAGTAACGGTCACGATCAACGGCACCAATGACGCGGCTGTAATCTCCGGCACCATTGCCGGCACGGTCGTCGAGGCCGGCGGCGCTATCAATGGCACCCCGAGTGTCAGCGGCACGCTGACGGATACCGACGTCGACAATCTGGCGAACACGTTCCAGGCGGTTGGTGCCGGCGGGGCAACTGACCACGGCTACGGCACCTTTGCGATGAACGCGGCGGGCACCTGGACCTATACGCTCGACAACACGAATAGTGCGGTCCAGGAACTCAACGCGGGCGATCATTTGATCGACACATTCACGGTTCGGACTGCGGACGGGACAGCGCAGGTAGTAACGGTCACGATCAATGGAATTACTGATAACGCGACGGTCAACCTGAGCGCCTCGACGGTCGCCGAGGGCGCGGTCGCCAACTACGTGTTCACGGCGACGCTGTCG
>NZ_JAIUGP010000018.1:0-135861 GCF_020164655.1 Mesorhizobium sp. AD1-1 | reverse complement strand
GGGGTGGGGTCTGCGCCGCACCCCACCCCGGCGCTCCGCGCCGACCCTCCCCATCAAGGGGAGGGTAACCCATCAGGCGCCGCGCTCAAGAATTACGGTGACGGTACACCATTTTCCTTTGGCCGCCTGCCTCGCTTCCGCAGTTTCACGGCCTTTCCGGTTTGGCCGAAAATCCGGTCCAGAAATGCCTCGCTGCCCATCGGCCGGCCGATGCTCTCGGCCTTGCGCAAGGCGTCGAACGCCGCGACATCCGTCTCGAGCAAATCGAACAGTCCGGTCGACGACGGCAACCTGTCCTGCATCGGCCCCAGGTCCGTGACGCCGTCGGGCTCGCCCGTCAGATGTGCCCGAGCACTTGACCAGGGCCAATCCGCCGCCTGGCTCGCCAGTCCGGCGCGCACGGGGTTCAGCCCGACATAGCGCACCGCCGACAGAAGGTGGTCCTCGTCCATCGCAACGGCGCCGAAGCGGCCTTGCCAGAAATGCCCGGTTTTCCTTTGTCGTGCGTGGATGATCCCGGCATAGGCACGGTGCACCTTGGCGAGCGCACGCCGCAGGCCATCCGGGTCAGCTGGCGTCAGGATCAGGTGCACATGGTTCGGCATGAGGCACCACGCCCAGATGCCGACACCGGCGGCACGGCAATGCTCGACCAGCAGGTTTTTGTAGAGCGCGTAGTCTTGCAGCGTGAAAAACACCTTGGCGCGCCCGTTGCCACGCTGCGTCACGTGGTTGCAGCAGGCCGGGAACGACGATGCGGGCAAGGCGGGCCATGTGCTTAATCTACCTACGGTGATGCCGGCGAATAGGGTAAAAAGTGCACTGTCACCGTAATTCGAGCAAACGGGGCAAAAGGTGCACTGTCATCGTAATTCCCACGGTGAAGGCGCACGTCTCGGAGATTCTGCGCAAGCTCAATGTCTACAGCCGCACGCAAGCGGTGATCGACGTTTCGAAGCTGGACAATGCGGAGCTGTTTCGCGATCAGGCGGGGTTTTGAGCTTTTACCCGTCACCTCGTTGCTTCACATGGTGTGGCAGCCCGGGAACGATAATGCGGGCAAGGCGAGCCATGTGATCAATTTACACACAATGACGGCCGGGCGAAGATGGTAAAAGGACACTGTCACTGCAATCCGAGAAGTTGCTCGACACTCTCTCTTGTGATCGGACCATATAGCGGCGGTGTCGATAGGGTTGTAATAACCATCTTTATCCAATTGGCATCTGATCCATAAAATGCTATATCGTCTCGAAGTTCTATTGCGTCTGCCCATGCTTCTAGATCAGTTTTGCTCAAATTTCCATCTAGAAATCTCTTCATAACGCTCTCAACATCTGTTCGATTTAAAATAACAGGATCTCCATCATAATCCCAAGAAAAAGTATTTAAGGCATTTATACATGAATCTATTGGTTTCTCCAATCCTATCAAAGATTTTACCGCCTTTATCCTATCTTCGTTGATCATTTGCTGACCTCGTGATCGTTGACGCTAACCGCTGACCCTTTGTCAGATCCGCTACCGCCGCTTCCGGACTTAGGACTGTCAGCCTTCGATAGCTTATCTTTGTTGGAAACTAGCCCCCCAAGCGGGTCGAACACTTTCTTGCTGTAACTTAGGGTTTTTCCGTTCATGTCGACCACCTTCTCATACGTGGCATAGGAACCGGGAACCTTCCCAGGTGAAACGGTTGTAAAAGTTGCAGTGCCTTTTTGGACAGATATGGAAACATTCTCAGTTGAATTGCTCGGCACTTTACCCATGTAGTTTTTAAAGCTTGACAACTGAGAGGAGCTTAATTTTTCTGTTACTGTATCCAAGGCCTTTTTCATAGCTTCCGACCTGGATAGCGCCACTGCCCCAACTGCGCCAGCCGGAGCAATCAGCCCTGTCTCTGCGGCGACCATTTCGGTGGCAAACATTGCCGCTTCAGGAAAGGCAGCACTTACAGCTGCCGCTGCTTCCGGCGCTGCGACAACAGCTCCAACACCTAACGCGGCAATGCCTCCAATTGCCGCGCCTTTCGCGGCATCTTGCTCGACGTCGGCGAGGGCTTGTACTTGGGGTCCGACTTCCCGGTTGATGTAGCTTCTAGCGATACCCTGTAAATCGGCATGCCCATTGGCGTCACTCTTGTTTACCGGATCATTCTGAGCATAAGCATATCGGTTGGTGCCAACACCTTCCTTGGTCGGATCCCAATCATCCGGCGAAATGAACCTCCCCAGCACCGGATCCATGTACCGTGCATTGAGATACAGCAGTCCGGTCTCGGGATCGAAGCGTTCGCCGATGTAGTTCTTTTGGGTCTGGAAGCCGGTGTTGAGGCTCTCGCCATAGGTGGCGTAGCTGGTGCTATCGACGACAGTGCCCGTCATGTCGGTGACCTGGCGCACCGAGGCAAGATGCTCGCGGTGCAGGAAGTATTTGGTCGTGCCGACGACCTTGATGTCGGGATGCGGATAGCGGGTGTAGATCTCTGCGCCCGGTGTCGCCGGATCGATCTCGACATTGGCGTCGGGATAAAGCGTCGTGGCGAAGCTCGATGACTTCTTGGCTCGCGCTCCGTCCGGTCCATAGGCGAGATTGACGGTGTTGGAGGCGCGCGTGACCGTCTTTAACCGGTTGGCTTCGTCCCAGATCAGCGTTCGGCTGCCGTCCGAGGCCAAATTGCCATTGGCGTCATAGGCCATCGCATTGGCGCCGACACTTATTGGCGCATGCGGACGTGGCGCTGTCGCTGCCGGATAGGTGTAGGTGCCGGCCACACGGGTGCGTGAGGTCAGATTGTCGTTGGCAGCATAGGCAAAAGTCTCGCTGAGCGCCATATTGCCAAGATTGGTGCTCGCCGTCAGCCGATCGGCATTGTCATAGCCATAGGTCCAGCTGTCGGAGGCGGTCAGCCCCGTGGTGCCGGTGATGCGGCCGACGCTGTCACGCGCGTACTGATCGTCGAGCAGGATGGTGGCGCCTCGTGCCGTGGTGACACGCGTCACCCAGCGCCGCGTCGGCGAATAGGTGAAGGAGGTTTTGACGCCATTGGTGTAGGTGATCTCCTTGGTCTGGCCATCGGCCTCGTAAATCGTCGAGGTGATGAAGCCGGGGGCGGAGGCGAGCTTGTTGCCGGCGGTGTACTGCAGGCGGTTGGCGTTCGAACCGAAGTCGAGTTGAACAGGGAAGTACTGGACATATACGTTCTGGCCGGAGCCGTCGTGGACGTTGAACGTATAGTTGGTGATCCCCGCGATCGTGGCATCCTGGCGAGCAACCTTGCCGAGACCGTCATAATTGTAGAGCTGGACGGCAGCCGCGTTTTCCGAGCGGGTCAACTGGCCGATGTTGTAATAGCCAGCCGCCGCCTGATCATAGGTGTTCTGCGTCTGCGTCACCGCACTGCCGCCTGGCGCGGTAGCCGTCTTCAGCGTCAGCCGGTCCATCTGGTCGTAGGCGAGCGTGGTGACCGTGCCCCTGGCGTCGGTCTGGCTGACCAGCCGGTTGGCGGTGTCATAGACATAGGTCCAGGTGCCCAGATCGGCGTCCGACGCCGACAGCCGATTGCCGAGCGTGTCGTAAGTGTAGGTCCAGGTCGAACCGCCAGGATCGGTGACGCCGATCAGCCGACCGAGCAGATCGTAGCTGCGGCTCTCCGGCAGATTGAGGCCACCGACGTCGCGAATGATGCCGGCAATGTCACCGCGTGTCGTCGATGGAGTTCTGGTCAAATGCCCGAGCTCATCGGTCAGCGTCACCCCGTAAAGTCGGGGGGTGGGTGTGCCGGTTGCGGTCGCGATGTCGTGCAGATAGCTGCGCTGGCTGGCATCCGGCAAAACCGTCTTCACCAGCCGGTCGGCCCAGTCATAGCTGCTGGTGGTCCACTGTGCCGTCTCACCGACGAACCTCGGGAAGGCGGTACGCAGCACATTGCCGCGAAGATCGTAGTCGGTCTCGGCAATGCGTCTTGCACTGGCCGCCGTCTCTCCGGGGGTTTCCACGCGGTAGACCCGGCCGAGCCCGTCATAGAAGGAGCGGGTAAATCCTCGCCAGCGCCCCCACTCGCGCCATTGGGCAGCGGGGTATATTTGACCAGCGCCTGTGTTGCCGGATTGCCCTCGTTCTCGAAGCGCGTCTTGGCATAGGCGCCGGTGACGCTCTGAGAGACCTGATAGGGCCGGCAGAAGGCGTCATAAGTAAAGGTTTTGACGAGACCATTCGGGTCTGTCTTCGTTGCCGGCAGGCCGCACACGGCATTGTAGGTGGCGGTCGAAACAAAGCGCGCGTCGGCGACCTGTCCGCGGGAGGACGCGCTCCTTTCAAGACGATCGGAATAGCGCGTGAGAAGTGATCAGGCCAGCAAATGCGCCAGCAGCGCCCTTAGTTGGGCCGGCTTCAGCGGCTTGCGCATCAGTTCGATGCCGCCGGAGCGGGCGGCCTTGGCGACGGCTTCCGAACTGTCGGCGGTGACGATCAGCGCCGGCACGGCGCGGCCGAGATAGTCGCGGACTTCGGCGATGGTCGTGGTGCCGAGATCGCCGCCGTCGAGATGCTGGTCGGCAATGACGATGTCGGGCACCCAGTCGGTGTCGCCAAGCATGTCGAGCGCATCGTCGGTCGAGGTCGCGGCCCGCACCAGGCATTGCCAGCGTTCGAGCAGGAAGGTCATGGCTTGCAGCACTTCGATATCGTTCTCGACCAGCAGCACCTTGGTGCCGAACAGGCCATAGCCGCGCGGCCGTTCCATGTCGGCAACGCTGGCGATGGCATCGGCTGGCGCACCGATGCCGACGGGTACATCGATGTGGAAGATCGTGCCGCGTCCGACCTTCGACGAGAATGTCACGGGATGACCGAGCGCGCTGGCCATGCGGCGCACGATGGCGAGCCCGAGCCCGAGACCGCCACCGTCCAGTTCGGCATTGGCCGGCGAGGTGCCGCGGTGGAACTCCTCGAACACCGCCTCGCGCTGGTCGTCGGGAATGCCGCAGCCCGTGTCGGCGACGTCGATGCGGATGGTGTCGCCGCGATGCCTGGTGCCGACAAGCACGCCGCCCGAGCGTGTATAGCCCAGCGCGTTGGAGAGAATGTTCTGCAGGATACGGCGCAGCAGCGTGCGGTCGGAGCGGACCACGGCATGGACCGGCCGGAATTTCAGCGACAGGCCTTTCATCTCCGCCACTGGCAGGAAATCCGAGCGGAGCGACGAGAACAGCGCCTCCAGGCTGACGTCGCTGATGTCGGGCTGCACCACGCCGGCATCGAGCTTGGAGATGTCGAGCAGGGTTCGCAGCAGGTCCTCCATCGTCTCCAGCGAGCGCTCGACCTGCCGCACCAGTTTCTTGCCCTCGTCGCTGGTCTGAACTTCGGCGAGCGCCGAAACCGAAAGGTGGGCGGCATTCAGCGGCTGCAGCACATCGTGACTGGCAGCGGCGAGGAAACGGGTTTTTGACAGGTTCGCCAGTTCGGCGTTTTCCTTGGCGGCACTGAGGTCAATGTTCGACTGCTCCAGCCGCCGCAAGGTCGAGTGAAGTTCCTCGGTACGTGTACGCACCCGGTTTTCCAGCGAGATCGTGGTCTGGAACAGCGAAAAGGCGTTGCCTTGCTGGTCCATCGAGCGCTCGACGCGGCTGACCAGTGCCGCGTTGATCTTCTTCAGCTTTTCAAGATCGTTTATGTCCCTCAGCGGCATCTTGTTGCGCCGTCCTATTCCGCCGCCTGGCGCTCGCCGAAGGCGATGCCGGTGAAAGTCTGGTTCAGATGCATCGACCGGTACTGTTCGCCATAGGTGCCGAAGCCGATGACATTGTTGACCCGGTAGAGTTCCGAGATCTCGCGAAACACCTGCCGATTGCGTGCGTCCAGCCGACGCAGCACGCAGTCGAAGCCGAGGATCATGTCGATACCGCCAAGCCTCTCCTCGACGTCGCGCAGGGCGGCGCGCGTCGATTCGACCATGTCCTTGGGCTGAGCGATCGACAGCACGACGCCATCGTCTATGGCGCAGAAGAACGACAGCGAGCCGTCGGCATGCATTTTCTGGATCGACCGGCAATAATATTGTCCGCCCACCTTCACCACCACGGGATGCGAGGCGAAGCTCAGTGGCGTCAGCATCTGCGCGACGATACCGACGGACGCGGCGTATTCCTGCGCCGCATTGGTGGCGTTGAACTCGCGCACGATGCGGTGATCTGGATCGGAAGCCGTCACCACCAGTTTCTCGTCGGTGGGAACGAAATTGTCGGTCTTGAAGACATGGAAGGGAATTTCGGTCGATATCAGCACGATGATGGCGCTGTCGGAGGTGACCTTGCCGTTCGAGATCAGGCGCGTCGTCTCGAATTTCAGATCGTCGCCGGCGGAGCCGCCAAGCAGCGGAATGTCATCGAGGCCCCAGTGGATGGCTGAACTCACCGCTTCTTCGGCATAGGAGAGCCCGTCGATGAAGCAGAGCGCGAAAGTGCCTTTGGTCCGATCGCAACCGAGGCGCGCGCGCAGCGATCGCCGCAGGGTCTCGACCTCGCCGGTGATCCTGTCCATACCCGACGAGGACAGATTTTCGACCATCACGCTGACGGCGGTAAACGCGGTGGACGGAAGCAGCATGGCCAGCACATGACCATCCTCGAGACCTTGCGGCGTGATCTCGCCGGCAGTCGAGCAGCCGGCGTGGTGGAGCGCCGGCGCGTGGGTCATGAGCGCCTGGGAAAGGGCGCTGGCTTCGACCAGGCTCTGGGAAAAGAACAGCAGGGCAAAGCCCGCGTCGATGGCGGCTGCTTCCAGTGCGATCGCCTTGGCGAACGCCTCCATGTCGGGCTCGTCCGTGGTGAGCGCCGACAGGCCGCATGCATAGCGCGTCTGTGAATTGGCCAGCGATGTTCTCCGCATTTCCTCCGACGCTTTTTTGTGCGCGGCTGTTTTTAAATGCTTCTGTCGCGCGGGCGTCGACCGACATTGTTGCCTTCAATCGGCGGTTTGGCAATGGGGCCACCGGCACCGCATGTTTGGGCGCGGCCATGACCGAAAGTACAATGTGCCGCGTTTGCGACGTGCTGTTTTTTGTCCGATGTGCGGTGTACCAATAACGCATGGCCGATGCGCCAACGCCGCGTTGGCAACGTGATGACCAAGGTAGATACCCAGGGAGGGACCATGTCGGACGTTTCGTTGATGGTGAACGGAAAGCGGGTCAGCGGTGCTGCCGAGGACCGAACACTTCTGGTTCACTTCCTGCGGGAAAATCTCGGCCTTACCGGCACGCATGTCGGTTGCGACACCTCGCAATGCGGTGCCTGCGTCGTCCATGTCGACGGCAAGGCGGTCAAATCCTGTACGATGCTCGCGGTGCAGGCCTCCGGCTCGACCGTGTTGACGATCGAGGGCCTGGCCAATGGCGCCGACCTGCATCCGGTGCAGGCCGCCTTCAAGGAACATCACGGGCTGCAGTGCGGCTTCTGCACGCCGGGCATGATCATGACGGCGACCGACATGATCGGCCGCCACCCCGAAGGGCTCGACGAGGCGACGGTGCGTGCCGAGCTCGACGGCAACATCTGCCGCTGCACCGGCTACCACAACATCGTCAAGGCGATCCTCGCCGCATCGACGACGATGAAGGGGTCGAAGGGTAAGGCGAAACAAGCTGCTTAGGCAAGGGAATATGGGAGTAGGGCAGTAGGGGAGTAGGGCAAGAAGGCCAACGCAACGAGGCCCTTTTTCCTACTCCCTTACTCCCCTGCTGCCCTACTCCCATAAATTCCGGAGGAATTTCTGATGGGCATTGAAGGTGTTGGCGCTCGGGTCGCGCGCAAGGAAGACAAACGATTCATCACGGGCGCCGGCCGCTATGTCGACGACATGGTGGTTCCCGGCATGAAGCACGCCGCCTTCGTGCGCAGTCCGCACGCGCATGCGCAGATCAAGAAGATCGATGTGAAGAAGGCCCAAGGCATGCCCGGCGTCATCGGCGTGCTGACCGGCAAGGAACTCAAGGCCGATGGCATCGGCAATCTCATCTGCGGCTGGATGATCCACTCCAAGGACGGCTCGCCGATGAAGATGGGGGCATGGTCGCCACTCGCCTTCGACCGGGTCCGTTATGTCGGTGACGCCGTCGTCATTGTCGTCGCCGAGACCAAGGGGCAAGCGCGTGACGCCGCCGAGGCGGTCGAGATCACCTACAAGGAGTTGAAGGCCGTCGTCGACGCCTCCAAGGCGATGGACAAGGGTGCGCCGCAGATCCACCCCGAAGCGGACAACAATCTGATCTTCGACTGGGACATTGGCAATGCCGACGACACGGAAGCGGCCTTCGGGAAGGCAGCCCATGTGGTCAAGATGGACATCATCAACAACCGGCTGGTGCCTAACGCCATGGAGCCGCGCGCCGCACTTGGCCATTACGACAAGGCCGAGGATCACTACACCTGCTGGACGACCTCGCAGAACCCGCATGTGGCGCGGCTGGTGATGAGCGCCTTCTACAATGTCGCGCCGGAAAACAAGCTGCGCGTGATCGCGCCCGATGTCGGCGGCGGTTTCGGCTCGAAGATCTACATCTATCCCGAAGAGATCGTCTGCCTGTGGGCGTCGAAGAAGACCGGCGTGCCGGTCAAATGGGTGGCTGACCGGACCGAGAGTTTTCTGACCGACGCGCATGGCCGCGACCATCACACCCATGCTGAAATGGCCTTCGACAAGGACCACAGGATCCTCGGCCTGAAGGTCGAAACCCAGGCCAATCTTGGCGCCTATATGTCGCTGTTTTCGTCGGCGACGCCGACCTACCTCTATGCGACGCTGCTGTCGGGCCAGTACAATATCCCGGCCATCCACGCCAATGTGAAGGCGATCTATACCAACACCGCGCCCGTCGATGCGTATCGCGGGGCAGGGCGGCCGGAAGCGACCTTCGTCATGGAGCGCATGATGGAGACGGCGGCCCGCCAGTTCGGCGTCTCGCCGGCCGAGCTGCGGCGCAAGAACTTCGTCACAGCGTTTCCGCATCAGACGCCGGTCATCATGTGCTATGACGCCGGCGACTATGCCGCTTCGCTCGATGCGGCAATGAAGGCGTCGGATTATGCCGGCTTTGCCAAGCGCAAGGCCGCCGCCGCCAAGAAGGGGCTGCTGCGCGGCATTGGCATGAGCTGCTACATCGAAGCCTGCGGCATCGCGCCGTCTGCTGCCGTCGGCTCGCTCGGCGCCGGTGTCGGCCTTTGGGAATCGGCGGAAGTGCGCGTCAACGCGGTCGGCACGATCGAGGTGCTGACTGGCTCGCACAGCCACGGCCAGGGCCATGAGACGACCTTCGCGCAACTGGTCAACGAGCGCTTCGGCGTGCCGCTCGATTCGGTCTCGATCGTGCATGGCGACACCGACAAGGTGCAGATGGGCATGGGCACCTATGGCTCGCGCTCGGGTGCAGTCGGCATGTCGGCCATCGTCAAGGCCCTCGACAAGGTCGAGGCCAAGGCCAAGAAGATCGCGGCACACCTGCTCGAAGCCGACGAAGGCGATATCGTCATCGAGAATGGCGCGCTGAAGGTCGCCGGCACCGACAAGAACGTGCCGTGGTTCCAGATGGCGCTGGCCGCCTACACTGCCCACAACCTGCCGGGCGGCATGGAGCCCGGGCTGAAGGAGACGGCGTTCTACGATCCGTCGAATTTCACCTTCCCGGCGGGCTGCTATATCTGCGAGGTCGAGGTCGACCCGGAAACCGGCGTCACCGAGATCGTCCAGTTCGTCGCTGCCGACGATTTCGGCAACATCATCAACCCGATGATCGTCGAGGGCCAGGTGCATGGCGGGCTGGCGCAAGGCATCGGCCAGGCGCTGCTCGAAGGCGCCCATTATGACAATAGCGGCCAGCTTTTGACCGCGAGCTACATGGACTACACCATGCCGCGCGCCGGCGATCTGCCGTCGTTCAAGGTCTCGACCTCGAACACGCCATGCCCGGGCAATCCGTTGGGGATCAAGGGCTGCGGCGAGGCCGGCGCCATCGGCTCGCCGCCGGCGGTGATCAACGCCCTCACCGACGCCATCGGCAGCAACGATCTTGCCATGCCGGCTTCGCCGTCCACCGTCTGGGCCGCGATCCGCGCGACGAAACACTGAAAGCGAATAGCGAATAGGGAGTAGCGAATAGGGAAGAGAAGGCGGTGCGACTGGATAGATCCTATTCGCTATTCGCTACTCCCTATTCGCCCATTCACCCAAGGGAGAATTCCATGTACGCAGTCAACTATCACCGCGCCGCCTCGGTCGCCGATGCTGCCAAGCTGGTCAAGACAGGCGACGCCAAGCTGCTTTCGGGCGGTATGACGCTGATCCCGGCGATGAAGACGCGGCTTGCCGCGCCGTCCGACCTTGTCGACCTGTCGCGGATCGCGGAGCTGCAGGGCGTCAAGGTGTCGGGCAAGACCGTCACCATCGGCGCCGCCACCACGCATCACGCCGTTGCCAATGACGAGAAGCTGAAGAAGGCCTGTCCGGCGCTTGCCCATCTGGCGTCACTGATCGGCGATCCGGCGGTGCGCCATAAGGGGACGATCGGCGGCTCGATCGCCAACAACGACCCGGCGGCCGATTATCCGGCGGCGCTCCTGGCGCTGGGCGCCACCATTATCACCAACAAGCGCGAGATCGCTGCCGACAAGTTCTTCAAGGGTCTGTTCGAGACCTCGTTGAAGGAAGGCGAGATCGTCACCGCCGTCACCTTCACCGCGCCGGCCAAGGCGGCCTATGAAAAGTTCCGCAATCCGGCATCGCGCTACGCCATCGTCGGCGTGTTCGTTGCCAAGGGCAAGGATGGCGTCAGCGTCGCCGTCACTGGAGCCGGCGATGACGGCGTCTTCCGCTCGAAGGAGATCGAGGCAGCATTGGCCAAGAATTTCGCGGCCTCGGCACTGGAAGGTGTGAAAGTGCCGGCGAAGAATCTGATGACCGACATCCATGCCTCGGCCGATTATCGCGCCAATCTGATCGCGGTGATGGCCAAGCGCGCGGTTGCGGCAGCCAACGCCTGAGAAACTGTTTGGAAACTCTACTCCGGCGGCCATCTGATGGCGTTTTCTGTGCTTCCGGTGCTCACGTACCAAAAGTACGCTCCGCTCCGGTTCTCGAAACCACCACCATATGACTCGCCAGGGCGAGTTTCGAAACAGTTTCTAATACGATCGGTCGCAGACAAGGAAAGGGGGCCTCCGTGGCCCCTTTTCTCGTGCGGCGGCCTGCATCCGTTCAGTTGCTGATGGAATCGCTGCCGCACTGCTTGAAGCAAATCCCCGCCGAGCCGGAGGCCGGACCTGATCCGGCAGCAATCTCGCACTTGCACAAATTCATATTGCACTGCAATATGGACTGGGCGGGAATGCGAGCTGGGTTCGAAATGTACCGTCGTACCCTTCGCATACCTATTGCGAGAGGATCGGCATGACCGACATTTCCGCGACGCACGTCGTTCCGTCCCGATCCGCCGCCGACAGATCAACCAGAACAAGACTGGCCTATCTCGACGGCTGGCGCGGGCTTTCGATCGCGCTGGTTCTGATCGGCCATTTCTTTCCGGTTCCGGGAATCAATCTTGGCGTGCTGGGCGTCGAATTCTTCTTCGTGCTCAGCGGCCGGCTGATGGGCGAGATCCTGTTCATCGAACGCTACCCGCTGAAAAAATTCTTCAAACGCCGCTTCTCCCGCATCTATCCGGCTCTTCTGGTCTTCGTAGTCGTCGCGATGATCGCGCTCTCCGGCACGTTCCTCGCCTTCAAATGGAAGGCCGCGCTGACGGCGCTGACATTCACCTACAATTATGCCGGCATTCTCGTGGCTCGGGCAGGGGCGCTCGACCATATCTGGTCGCTCTGCATCGAGGAGCACGCCTACATCATCCTGGCGCTGATCAGCGTCATCGTCTCAAGTCGCTCTCGCGTGGTCGTGCTGCTCCTGGCGCTGGCCTTGCTGGCCATGGCCAATGGCGCGGTTTCGTACTGGGTCTTGGGGATGGACTACGAAACCACTTATTGGCGCACGGATGTGCACATCGCGTCGATCCTCCTGTCGGCTTCGATCTGCCTGCTCAAGGCCGACGGCAGGCTGCCGGCGTTTTTGAGAGGCAAGCATGTGGCCCTGGTGGCAACGGTCTGTGCCGTTGTCCTGTTCCTGGATCGGGTGCCGACGCCGATGCACTATCTCTTCGCGGTGCCGCTGCTGGCTCTGGCCGTCAACGCACTCGATTTCAGCCCACGGTATTTTTCCGGATTGCTGTCGTCCTGGCCGATGGCGACGCTGGGGCTGTGGTCGTACTCGCTCTATTTATGGCAGCAGCCGTTCTACAAATTCGTCTATGAGCAAGGCAGCGCGCCGATACCGATGCTGGCCGCGGTCTTCGCTTGCGCGGCCTGCAGCTACTACCTCATAGAGCGCCCGGCGCGCGAATGGCTCAACCGCAACTGGTGAATGCCGTCGTGCCCGGCCAGATGATCGTGAGTGCAGGTGGAGGGATCGTGCTTCGTAAGCAGACGATCCATTAATTGTTTCTAATCTAACTTTCGGGAAAGCAATGACCTGCTTTCCGATCTGGGCCAGTCTCATTAGACATTGGTCTTATGGCAGGCATTCCTTATTGCCTCGCCGGCTTACCCGCCTAGTTTGTTCGCAGGACACATCTGAGAAGATGGTTCGAAGACGCATCTGGGAGGATGGAATGGATACGACCGGGGAAAGGGCGGGCGGCTGGCTCGACCGCTCACGCACCGTCGCCGAGCCTGGCTTCAGCAGGTGGATGGTGCCGCCGGCGGCGCTCTGCATCCACCTTTGCATCGGCCAGGCCTATGCGTTCAGCGTTTTCAACTTGCCGATGTCTAAGCTGATCGGCATCACCGACTCGGCGCCCGACGACTGGAAATTGACCGGCCTCGGCTGGATTTTCTCGATCGCGATCCTGTTCCTGGGCATTGCGGCGGCGTTCGGCGGCGGCTGGCTGGATCGCGTCGGTCCGCGCAAAGCCATGGTCGCTTCTGCCTGTTGTTTCGGCGGCGGCTTCATTGTCTCGGCGCTCGGCGTCTATCTGCACCAATTGTGGATCATCTATCTCGGCTACGGCGTGCTGGGCGGCATCGGTCTCGGCCTCGGCTATATCTCGCCGGTCAAGACGCTGATCACCTGGTTTCCGGACCGGCCGGGCATGGCAACCGGCATGGCGATCATGGGCTTCGGCGGCGGCGCCTTCATCGCCTCGCCGCTGTCGGTTTATCTGATGAAGCTGTTTTCGACGCCTGAGCACATCGGCGTCGCCGAAACCTTCCTGGTGCTGGGCATCGTCTATTTCGTCTTCATGCTGATCGGCGCCGTTATCGTCAGGGTGCCGCCGGAGGGCTGGAGGCCTGCCGGATGGACGCCGCCGGCGGCACAGAATGCGATGGTGACGACGTCCAATGTCCATCTCGACGATGCGTTGAAGACGCCGCAGTTCTGGCTGCTGTGGGGCGTGCTGTGCCTTAATGTGACGGCAGGGATCGGCGTGCTCGGCCAGGCCTCGGCGATGAGCCAGGAGATGTTTCCGGGACGCATCACGCCTGCCGCTGCCGCCGGCTTCGTCGGCCTGCTGTCGATCTTCAACATGCTCGGCCGCTTCTTCTGGGCCTCGACCAGCGATTATATCGGCCGCAAGACAACTTATGCCATCTTCTTCGCGCTGGGCGTCGTCCTCTATGCGGCGGTGCCGTGGACCGGCCAGACCGGCAGCGTTTTCCTGTTCGTGCTGTTCTACGGGATCATCCTCAGCATGTATGGCGGCGGCTTCGCCACCATTCCCGCTTACCTGCGCGACGTCTTCGGCGTGCGTTACGTCGGCGCCATCCATGGCCGATTGCTGACCGCGTGGTCGGTGGCGGGCGTGCTTGGCCCGGTGCTGGTGAATTATATCCGGCAGTACCAGATCGACAGCGGCGTTGCGAAGGCCGACGCCTACACGGTCACCATGTACATCATGGCCGGCCTGCTGGTTGTCGGCCTCCTGCTCAACCTGATGATGCGGCCCGTCAATGCGCGCTTCCACATGAAGACCGAACCAGCGGTGGCTTAGAGTCAGTTCCATCCCGACAGAATCGGGATGGGCTCTATCTTATTGTTTGAGCATGATCTTTTCCGAAAATCGGAATCCACTTTCGGGATCAGCTCTGAGGAGACCGACCATGGCGCAAGACAACGAGAATTCGATCAGACTCACGCTGGCCTGGCTGCTGGTCGGCATCCCGTTGGTCTGGGGGTTCTGGATGACGCTGGTGAGTGCGACAGCCCTGTTCCAGTAGTCCTCGTCTTCGTGCGCAGATCTGCCTGGTCTGTCAGGCGCTGATCTGCCTGGCGTAATAGCGCACCGCTTTCTTGCCGCCATGGATGACGGCGTCGCCGGCCTCGACGAAGCCGAGCGCAGCGTGAAAGGCATCCGAGGCGGGGTTCGGCGGGGCGGTGTTGACTTCGCAGGTGACCAGCGTGTGGCCAGCGCGCTCAACATGGCCGAACAGGTCCTGATAGAGCCGGCGGGCGTGGCCGCGGCCGCGTGCGTGCGCCGCCACGACGACCCGGTCGACATAGACGAAGCGCTCATGGCGCTCGCGGAACCACAGGAAATTCGGGCTGTCGTAGCGGGCGTCCTGGTCGAAGGTCATGATGAAAGCTTCGAGATCGCCGATGCGCCTGGTGTAAAATGCTTCGCCAAGCAGGAAGGCCAGCCGCTCAGCCTCCAGCCACGACAGTTCCGCGGCATGCTCGTTGTTGAGCGCCAGGATCGCCGCTTCGTCTTGGGCCGATACACGGGCTATCGGGGCAGGGCTCGAGGTCATGCCTTGGCTGCCGCGATCGTTGCCGCTACCAGCGGTGTGTCGGTCAGCGTGTTGCGATACTCGCGATCGAGATCGGAGCCACCCATGCCGACATGGGGATTGCGGTAGTCCATGGCACTCGGCACATCCTTGAGGGCGGCAAAATGCATTTCGGACAGGCCGGTTTTGCTGCGCACTTCGGCAATGTTGTGCAAATCCAGTCCGCCGCAGCCGAGGATGACGATGCGGTCGCCGGCCTGCCGCACCAGATCCGCCAACAGCGGCAAGCCTTCGATGGCAGTGTCACGCTGGCCGCTGGTCAGCACGCGGCCGACCTTGCTGCGGATCAGCGATTCGAGCGCCTCGGCCGGCTCGCGCGTCATGTCGAAGGCGCGATGGCAGGTGACGTTCAAGGGGCCGGCGGCCTGCGTCAGTTCGCTCATGCGCGCCTCGTCCATGGTGCCATCGGCGTTCAGGCAGCCAAACACCACGCCGGGCACGCCGAGTTCGCGCAGTGCCGAGACATCTGCCAGCATCGAGGCATATTCGGTCTCACTGTAGAGAAAATCGCCGCCGCGCGGCCGCACCATGACGTGAAACGGCACGTTTGCCTGCTCGATGGCGGCGCGGATCGTGCCGAGGCTTGGCGTAATCCCGCCTTCGACGAGGCTGGCGCACAGTTCGACCCGGTCGGCGCCGACGGCTTGCGCCGCGAGAAGGCCGTCAATGCCTTCGACACAGATTTCGATCAGCGGCAGGCGGAGAGCTTTGGTCAAGGGGCGATCCATTCCATGATTCCCGGCCAGCCCTACCACCGCGCCGGTTGCTGCGAAAGCGCGAACAGACTTTCGCGCCGGGCACGGATTTCGCGGTTATTGGCGCAATTCCGTGTTCTTGGCGCCTTGCTCGACCTGATCGATCACCAGAAGCTTCACCTCGATATCACCGATATTGGTGGCCTGATGCCACTGGCCGATCATTTCGATGATGAAATCGCCGGCCTTGTAGGTGTTGCTGTCGCCGGTCTCGACATTGGTGACCTTCAGCGTGCCGGCCTGGACATAGGCATAGCGCGGGAAAGGGTGCCTGTGGACCGGCAAGGTCGCGCCCGGCGCGATGTCGTAGGTCGAGACCAGCACCTGCACGTTCTTCTGCGGCAGCGTGATCGGTTGGCCGGACGCGGTCGTCGTGCGCGACGCAAGAGGGGTCACGACGACAGGCGTGCCGCTACTGTCCAGCGCGTGGGCCGGGTTCGCGGAAAAGGCTGCCGCGAGCAGCAGTCCGGACATCAAAATTTTTCGCATGATTCGCATCCACCCCTGGCGTCAACATCGCGCAGTGGCCACCAGCACGCAAGGCAGCGCCTTGGGCACCTGCCTGCCGGCCAAAAATATTTTTGTCGCCCCTCTTGAAGGAAAAAAACACGATTACCAGATCGTTTTCCGTCGAGGCTTCGGCTCGACATACTGGCGTCGCAGCGACGCTGCGACAGCCTCGTAATCCATGTTGCTTCACGGAGGATATGGCTATGAGAAGCTCTGATTATACCCCTCTTTACCGCACAACGGTCGGCTTCGACCGTCTCTTCGATATGCTCGAAAAAAGCGTACGCTCCGACTGGCCTCCCTACAATATCGAGAAGACCGGCGAGAACGACTATCGCATTACGATGGCTATCGCCGGCTTCGCTCTCGATGAGGTCGAACTCATGCAGAACGGCCCCGAATTGTCTGTCGTCGGCCAAAGGAAACCCGACCAGGAAAATCGGGAGGTCCTTCATCGCGGCTTGGCGACGGGCAACTTCAAGCAGGTGTTCAAACTTGCCGACCACGTAAAGGTCAAGGCGGCCAACCTCGAGAATGGCTTGCTGTCAGTGGACCTGGTCCGCGAAGTGCCCGAGGAACTCAAGCCTCGGCGCATTGAGATAGGGTCCGAAGCCAAAGCGGTTTCGCTCGAGCAACCCGGCAAGAAGCAGTTGATCGACTCGGATGCGGAGCCTCAACGCGAGGTCGCCTGATTCCCTGGACCTAAATCTACGGTCCGCCTCCCGGTTCGGCCGGGAGGCACAGATCGCGGAGAATGGAGATGAGAACCGACACTTACAGTTTTCACCAACCTGAACCGAAAAATCTTGCCGCGGAATCCGCCGGATTGCGGACGCCGGATGATGTGCTGAACGAGGAGACGATGACGATCGGTGCAAAGCGGGCTTTGCTCGCTTTCTGGGCTTCCGACGTTCATGCGGTTCCTGACAATCCCGCGTTGCGGCAATTGGACAACGGCGCCATCGTGGAAGTCAGCGACATACTTCGCGCCCTCCGCCTTCTGGACGAAACCGGGCGGGAACCGCGTGTTTCAAAGGAGTCGGGAACCGTCAGCCTGTCTTTCGACCGGCGCCGCAAGAAGAGCCGGCTCGGTTGGATGCGGCGCCCCTGGCGAGATGACGATGATGATCCGCCGCCAATCCCGGCCTTTGCGACGGTACCGCCCGGGCGTGGAGGCGGCGGCATGTTGGCCGAGCCGGAGCATGCAATCGCATGATGACCCGAACCAACAACAACCCAGGTGCGGAATGGAGGATTACATGAGTGACAGGACGTTCGACCGACCGGTTCTTGTCAAGAATGGCGAGTTCATTCAAGAAATAGGGTGCCTCGACGATGCGTTCGACTTCTTTGACGAGTGGCCAAGGGAGCGGCGGGGTCCGATTTTCGAAACGGCCTTTCGAGCTTGCCAGCGTGCTCACGACGGCCAGGTTCCGCTGACAGTGGCGCGCGATGCCGTCGCCGGCTTCGCAAGATCCGTCAAAATCTTGCAGGACCCGCTTGCCCAATTCCCTTGGATGGACGGCACAAGGTCAGGTCGTGGTGGGGTAACCGCTTAGCCTTGATAAGGGGCGGCCCCATCAGGATGGTCCGGCTGCATGGTCGTCGTTTCCGCATCGCTACTAGGTGAGCTGCCCTGCCAGCTCACCTTTGGCGGGCGGTTGTTGTTTCGAGCCGTTAGTACGGTTTTTTGGCGGGCGCGTCCGCGTCGCCATCAGCGGCATGCGACACTCTCGCAGATTATGCCACGGCCCTCAGCGGAGGCTCCGCCATTGTCCCTAGGCCGTCGCATTCCGTGCAGGCACCCGTCTTTCCGGGGCAGCCACCCCGATGGGTTCCCTGCGGGCAGCAGTGCCCGTTTGACGCATACCATTTGGAGCAGTCGAAAACCCTGCCGCTGCCATGACAGCGCGGGCATTCCATATTCGATGAAATCATACCAATTCTTGCCCAACCCAAACGCACTCGCCCCATGCCGCAAGTAACAGGAATCATTGCGCTTTCAAGCACATTGCCCTGACTTAAATTGGGGGGATCGACGGATGGCCGGCATCGATGGCGAACTATCGTTGCGCCGTAATTGAGTTGCTCGTGAAAATCTTGCTCGTCACAAGCCGGGTTGGGCATTGGTCGGCACCAGCAGGCTGCGCCGCCTTGTCCGGTTCCTTGTCGGCAGTGACAGCGACTGCGTCGCCGGGCTGCGCGTTGGCGGCCTGTGTGGCCGTGGACGCGAAGAGGACCGTCTGAGTGATGAGAGCCGAAACCGCGGCAACCTGGACCAGCACGGCGGCAAGGGCGATCTTCTTGAGCATGCGAGAAAACGCTTTTTGGCGCTCCCGGTTCCCCCATTCAGGTTTTCGGCTTGTTGCGGGAACAAGGGACCGGCAGTGCGGTTAACTCGATTATGCCGAGCAAGATCAAAGAACCACCGTCGAAGCCCGAACCGGAGAAGCTACCTGTCCGACGTCGGGACAAAGAAGCCCCGCCAGAGCTTGAACATGTCGACCCGCCACCACGAGACGTGCGAGAGGCACCGGCGCCCAATCCGAACGGCGACAAGAGATGAAATCCTGATGGGATCTCCGTGATCGAAGCGCGCTGCATAGCGGCGCCAGGTCAAGTTGAGGATCAACCTGCTGCCTGCGGTTAGCCCGCTCCTCACGGTGGCGAGTCAACAGATCCTAGAACGTTGTACAATTGACGGTGTTGCCGAACCGATTGCATGTCGTGCTCCTTGGCCGATTTGCAGCCGCCTGAGCTGCCATCTCGGCGTTAGACTGGGCAATCTCAGCATTGACGGATGCGGATCGTATAGCTGCGGCCTGTCGTGTAGAGCCAGATTCATTCTGGATGCACTGCGCTATTTCGGGCGTGCCTGGCTTGAAACCGTAAGCTTGGCATCGTTTGGAAAAATATTGGACTTGGGTGTTCACCGAGGCAGTCGCGAACCACGCGGGAGAACCGGGCCTGCCGAGATATCTCTCCCCATCTGCGCCGGTACAACCAACGAGAAGTATCAAAGGGAGCAAGATTGCTTTTTTGGACATCATCAGTGTTCTCCTAGAAAGTTGCAACGGGTCGCGTGCCAATCAGAGGCAGGCCTTCGCGCTCTCGATGCTGCCAGCGCTGGAGACGCAGTCAGACACACGCCGGGCCTTGGTTTGAGCTTCTTCTAGGTCGGACAAGGCCGATGCCTTCTCAGTCTGCGCGTCTTCATAGGTCGAGTTCAGCGAATTGAACTTATCGACGAGATCGTTGTATTTTCTGACCTCTGCATCGTAGGTATCGACCACGTCGTCGAGCTTTGATTTGCAGACAAATCCTTTGTAATCGCATGTGTAAGAATCGAAGCAGACCGAATCCTTACGGACACAGGTAGCGTTGCTGTTGCAGACGACAGCGCCATAATCCAGGCAGGCCGGCTCACCGAACGAGCATGAGAAAGATTGGCCTGCCGAAGTCGGGGCTGCCCAAAGGCTAAGCGCCAATAGCGCACTCGTCGAGATAATAGCCCGCGACATTGATCTCCCCCAAGATCTCTGAATTATTTTAGCACATTGCCAAGCAGATAGCGTGTCGCCCGGACTTGGCCGATAGTCGCAGGAACTGGACCGAAAGCAAGGCGCAGGCAGAACCCGCTGCCTCACGATGACGGGCTTTTCCATGCCATTTCTACGATAGGGGTTCCGGCTCCGACCTCAGCCTCCGTTCGCCATATGCGCCATTCGGGAAGAAAGCTCCGTTAGCAAGCGCTTCCGAAGTAGCAGCCTGACCGGTGAGACTTATCGCCCCAATCGAATGATTCCCGGGAGGGACTTTCATTATGATCTGGATGTCATCGTTATATACCGCCAGTGTGCCTGGGATTCAGCGTCCCGCGCCGGGTGGCAGTTCGGTCCCCAAAACTGGCTCAAGTACCCAATTGACGCCAAATGACAGGCATCGACGAACCGCGCTAGGGTTAAGCAAATAGGATCCTTGAAAACCAGATTCCTCTGACTTCAGGACCACGATAGCCGGCATATTCCCAAAAATGGTTCGCACCCCATACAATCGCCCGCGTCCTAAATCGTGAACGATCAAGGCGAAGAACGGCAGGGCTACCGCATAATAGATGACAATAACTACCGCGTAGGAGAGTAGGGCCTCAGTGTGAGACTGGGTGCCCCGGGGCGAGCAGGGCGAGGCCATTGGCGACCTTGGACAGGTCTTCCATTACCTCGAACCCCATTTTGTCGAATCACTCCAGTTTGCTGGGCGCAGGATTTTCGCGCGCAAAACTTCAGGAGTTCAATGAGCCCATCGTAATTAGTCACAGGGTAGATGTTGCCCCTGGCGTTGCCCCAAGTCAGGAGGGAGTCAGATTAAAGCGATCGGAACTTCGCTAAGCCTTTGAAGAATTTGGCTCCCCGGGCCGGATTCGAACCAGCGACCAACCGGTTAACAGCCGGTTGCTCTACCACTGAGCTACCGGGGAACGGAGGCTCTTATGTGAGTGGCGCAGCCTATAGCTGCCCTTTTCGGCTTTGCAAAGAAGCTTTTCACATTTTTCCGAGGCTTTTTCGCGCAGGCCTTTCTCGCAATCGTCGAAGGATGCCCTCATATTAGCCGTCCTGGCAGGGATATGGAACCGAAAGCGCGGCGGCGTCTTTGGTTTGAGCATGCTTGCGAACGATCGAAACGGGTCAATCTTTCGAGACGATGACAGCACAAGACAACCAGATGCCGGCGCGCAAAATCTCCGTTTTCGGGCGCGAGTTCAAAATGCCGCGCTCGCGCGGGCTCAGAATCACGATCGGCATCCTGCTGACCATCGGTGGCATCCTCGGTTTCCTGCCGATCCTCGGCTTCTGGATGGTTCCGCTCGGATTGCTGGTGCTGTCCTATGAATTCGCCATGGTTCGCCGTCACCGGCGTCGCTTTGTCGTCTGGTGGGAACGGCGTCGCCGGCCCGATTGACCGCCGATAGCGCAAGGTGGTGTTTCAGTGGGCGGCGTGCTCTTCCAGTGCCTCACGGATCTGCTTGAGAACAGCCGCGGCCGAGGCAAGCCTTGCCCTGTCATGCGGCGACAGGATGCGTTTCTTCTCCCATCAGGCTATGCTTAACTGTCCGCTAATAAAGCGGTCCGATGATTTGCCGGACGCCGTCCGGACTGACGCGAGGAAACCGTTCGGAATGCAAGGTGGCCGCTTGACGGCATTTTCGCCGCAACCTATTGGAACCGGGTGGAACGCCGGGAGCAATGAGGCCTCGTGGCGGAGTGGTTACGCAGAGGACTGCAAATCCTTGCACCCCGGTTCGATTCCGGGCGAGGCCTCCAATGCCCGGGCCCCCGCGCGGCAGCGCAGGGGCCTGAAGTTCCTGACACAATGGACCGCGGTTCTGGCGCGGCAAGCGGACTGGTTGGGACATGAGCGCTGATTTCTCCGAACTACGCGTCAAGATGGTCGACGGCCAGGTCCGCACCACAGATGTGACCAGCGCGCCGCTGCTCGATGCAATGCTTGTCGTCCCAAGAGAGATGTTTGTCGGCGCCGCCCAGCGCGATCTCGCCTATATCGACGAGGACATCCGCATTGCAGCCGGCGCGGACGGTTCGCGCTACCTGATGGAAGCGTCGCCGTTGGCCAAGCTTATCCAGCTGGCCGAGATCAACCCGACCGATTCGGTGCTCGATGTCGGTTGCGGAACGGGCTACGCCTCGGCCATCCTGTCGCGGCTGGCCGGGTCCGTAGTGGCGCTCGAAAACGATTCGGCGCTGGCGGAAACCGCCAGATCGACGCTTTCGTCGCTTGGCTGCGGCAATGTGACCGTCGTCCAGGGCGCGTTGCCGCAGGGGCATGCCGCCAAGGCGCCTTATGATGTTATCTTTATCGGTGGCAGTGTCGCGGAAGTGCCGGCCCCGTTGCTCGACCAGCTTGCCGAAGGCGGCCGACTCGTCGCCGTCGAAGGGCAGGGCAATTCCGGCGTGGCCCGTCTCTTTTTCAAGGCCGGGGGGGTTGTAACCGGAAGACGTGCATTTAATGCGGCAATTAAGCCACTACCGGGGTTTGAACGCATTCGTGCTTTCGAATTCTGAATGATTTGGCCTTGCAGCAGAGGCTTTGTCATGGTCGCTTGCATTTGAACGATCGCTGCTGATGCCAAACTGGGGGCACTTTGGGGGTGAGCAGCAGGGAACACGAACACGCGGCGCCGGCTGATCTATGAGAGAAGCAGGCGCGGCGCGGTTCCCATGGAAAACGAATGAGGGTTTAACCGTGCCGTCTTTACGCAAGTCACTTTTCACCGCCGTCCTCGTTTCGGCGACCATGCTGTCCCCACTGGCCGCTTCAGCCGAAACCATCTCCGGCGCGCTTGCAAAGGCCTACCAGTACAATTCTTCACTGAATTCGGCCCGTGCCGGCGTTCGCGTCACCGATGAGGGTGTCGCCATCGCCAAGTCGGGCTACCGCCCGGTTGTCACCGGCTCGGCGGATATCGATTATTCGAGCAGCCATCTCAACGGCACCAATTCAAGCGTGCGGCTGACCACCGGCAATTTTGGCGTTCAGATCGACCAGACGCTGTTCGACGGCTTTCAGACCAGGAACAATGTTGCTGCCGCTGAAGCGCAGGTCCGGGCCTCGGTCGAAAGCCTGCGCAACACTGAAGAGGGCATCCTGTTCAGCGCGGCGCAAGCGTATATGAACGTCATTCGCGACCGGCAGGTCGCCGTGCTGACCGAGCAGAACCTGCAGTTCCTGACCGAGACGGCGCGCGCGGCGCGTTCGCGTTTCGAAGTTGGTGAAGGCACACGCACCGATGTCGCCCAGGCCGACGCCTCACGCGCCGCCGCCGTGGCATCGCTGAGTGCTGCCCGGGCGCAGGCGCTGGCAAGTGCGGCGCTCTATCGCCAGATCGTCGGCGACGAGCCGGGCAAGCTCAAGGGCGCTTCGCCGGTGGCAAAGCTGTTGCCGTCGAGCCTCGCCGCCGCCGTCGGGGTGGCCTCGAACGAGCATCCGGCCATCCTTGCCACGCAGCATCTGGTCGACGCCGCCGCGTTTTCGGTGAAGTCGGCCGAAGGCGCGCTGTTGCCGCAGCTGTCGGCTTCCGCCGGCGTTTCGAGCGCCTATCGCAATACCTCGCCTTTGCCGGGTGTCGGTTCGCAGGATGGCACGACCAATTCGGCCAGTGTCGGGGCAACGCTGACCATCCCGATCTATTCGGGTGGCCGCACCTCGGCGATCGTGCGCCAGGACAAGGAATCGCTCAGCCAGGCCCGCATCCAGGTCGATGTCAGCCGCGACCAGGTGCGCCAGGCCGTCACCGCCGCCTGGACCGAGTACACCGCCGCGCAGCAGCAGCTGACGGCCAACAGGCAAGTGATCGAAGCCGCGAAGCTGGCACTGAACGGTGTCATCGAAGAGCGCAATGTCGGCCAGCGCACCACGCTCGACGTCCTCAATGCGCAGGCGACGGTCATCACCGCCCAGATCAACCAGGCCGGTTACGAACACGATGTGGTGGTGGCGAGCTACGCCATCCTGCAGGCGACCGGCCGTCTGTCCGTCGACCGCCTTGGCTTGCAGGTAGCGAAATACAAGCCTGAAGAGCACTACAACGCGGTCAAGGACAAGTGGTACGGACTGCGCACGCCGGACGGCCGCTGAGGCGTTCGGCCTAAACTGGCCGTGTTCCCTGCTTGAGCAGGATCTTTCGCGCTGCGGCTCTCGGGTTCAGATGGCGCTAATCTGTTGAAATCCCACAAGTCCCCAGATTGGGGATTCTCGTGCGGCGATCCGTCGGTTACGCTGTGGCCATGATTCGATCCGGCTCTGCCGGAGCGGAAAACCCAACAGGGGTCACAAGGGCGGCGGATGTGACGATGGCAACGGCAAGCAGCGCACAGCGCGAACCTTCCATGGAAGAGATACTGGCTTCCATCAGGCGGATCATCGAGGACAGCGACGGCGGCCGCAAGCAGCCGGGCGACGCCGATGAGCTGAGCCAGGATCTGGAGCGCGCGTCGAGCGCCTATGCAGCCCCCGACGTGGAAGCTTTTCGTGCCGACCTGCATGCCGCCCCCGAGGGCAGGAAGCCTGTCACGCTGGCGGAAGTCCAGTCACAGCTGCCGCCGGCCGAGCCGGTGGTGGCGCGCATGGAAACGCCGGTGCGCCCCGATCCCAGCCCGGCAAGGCCATCGATGACACTCGCCGAGGTCAGCGCCCGCGTTGCAGCGGAGCCAATCACGGCTGAAGCGCCAATATCGCGTCCTGTCGCCGACGCTTCCATCGCCGATTGGCGTCGCGAGATCGCCGCGGTTGGCGAGCAGGCGAGGGCGGCGGTGCCAGACCGGAGCGAAGCCCGCAAGACAGCTGCCCAGCCGTCGATGGAGGCTCCAGGGGATGAACCGACCGCGAAACCGGCTACCGAGCCGTCTCGTCCGGATGCAAGCGTGGTGCGGCCGGTGGCGGCCAGCGACGCGCCGCGTCCGGCGATCGTTTCCGAGCACACCGGCCGTCAGGTCGCGGCTGCCTTTGGCGAGCTTTCCGACGCATTTGCCAGCCGCAGCAAGAAGACATTCGACGAGATGGCCGAAGAGATGCTGCGGCCGATGCTGCAGGATTGGCTCGACAACAATCTGCCGACACTGGTCGAAAGGCTGGTGCGCGAGGAGATCGAGCGCGTGGCGCGCGGGGCGCAGTAGTTCCCCATGCCGATTGCCCAGAGGAAACGGCGCCTTCGTGGCGCCGTTTCTTTTGGTGAAGTCGTTGTCGGCAGGACGACGGATCGCTTTGCGTTGAAATGACTGAGGCCGCGCCTATCTGCTTGTGAGGGTCCGAGACTGCCCTTGCGGTTGACTTGGCCAAAACCTTCCGATTTACACCGGACCAGCAAAACTCCCGACAGCGCGGACCATTTTCCCATGCTTGAAAAGACCTACGACGCCAAAACCGTCGAGCCGAAGATCGCCAAAGTCTGGGAAGAGGCCGACGCGTTTCGCGCCGGTGCCGGGGCCGAGGAGGGGGCGGAGGCCTTCACCATCGTCATCCCGCCGCCGAACGTCACCGGCTCGCTGCATATGGGACACGCGCTCAACAACACGCTGCAGGATATATTGGTGCGCTTCGAGCGCATGCGCGGCAAGAACGTCTTGTGGCAGCCGGGCATGGACCATGCCGGCATTGCCACGCAGATGGTGGTCGAGCGGCAGCTGATGGAAAAGCAGATCCATCGCCGCGACCTGACCCGCGAACAGTTCATCGAGAAAGTGTGGGAGTGGAAGGCCGAATCCGGCGGTGCCATCTTCAACCAGCTGAAGCGGCTCGGCGCCTCGGCCGACTGGTCACGCGAACGCTTCACCATGGACGAAGGCCTGTCCAAGGCGGTGCTCGAAGTGTTCGTCACGCTCTACAAGGAAGGGCTGATCTACAAGGACAAGCGTCTTGTGAACTGGGACCCCAAGCTGCTCACCGCGATCTCCGATCTCGAGGTCGAGCAGCAGGAGGTCAATGGCAATCTCTGGCACTTCCGCTACCCCGTCGAAGGCAAGGTCTTCGACCCGGAAAACCCGAAAACCTTCATCGCCGTGGCGACGACGCGCCCGGAGACGATGCTGGGCGATACGGCCGTCGCGGTGCATCCCGACGACGAGCGCTTCCGGCATCTGGTCGGCAAGAACATCGTCCTGCCGATCGTTGGCCGCAGGATTCCCGTGGTGGCGGATGAGTATTCCGATCCGGAAAAAGGTTCGGGCGCGGTCAAGATCACGCCGGCGCACGACTTCAACGATTTCGAGGTCGGCAAGCGCCACAAGCTGCCGGCGATCAATATCCTGACCACGGAGGCGGCGGTAAGCCTTAGGGATAATGAAGATTTTCTCGCCGGCCTCGAGGTGACGCCGGAGCGCCAGGCGGTCTGGGACGAACTCGACGGCCTCGATCGCTTCGTCGCGCGCAAGAAGATCGTCGAGCTGATGGAAGAGGGCGGCTTCCTCGAAAAGGTCGAGCCGCATCGCCACGCGGTGCCGCATGGCGATCGCGGAGGCGTGCCGATCGAGCCGTTCCTGACCGAGCAATGGTATGCCAATGCGGCGGAACTGGCCAAACCGGCGATCGCTTCAGTGCGCGAAGGTCGCACGAACTTCGTGCCGAAGAACTGGGAAAAGACCTATTTCGACTGGATGGAGAACATCCAGCCCTGGTGCATCTCGCGCCAGCTCTGGTGGGGTCATCAGATTCCGGCCTGGTACGGGCCCGACGGGCGCGTCTTCGTCGAAAAGACCGAGGAAGAGGCGCTGAGCGCCGCGATCGAATTCTATCTGGCGCTGGAAGGACCGTGGAAGGCCTGGGTCGAGGACAAGCTGGAGAACTTCAAGCCGGGCGAGATCCTGACCCGTGACGAGGACGTGCTGGACACCTGGTTCTCGTCGGCGCTGTGGCCGTTCTCGACGCTGGGTTGGCCGGACGAGACTCCCGAGCTGAAGACCTACTACCAGACCGACGTGCTGGTGACCGGCTTCGATATCATCTTCTTCTGGGTCGCCCGCATGATGATGATGGGCCTGCACTTCATGGACGAGGAGCCGTTCCACACCGTCTATGTCCATGCGCTGGTGCGCGACAAGAACGGCGCCAAGATGTCGAAGTCGAAAGGCAACGTCATCGACCCGCTCGACCTTATCGACGAATACGGCGCCGATGCGCTGCGCTTCACGCTGACGGTGATGGCGGCGCAGGGCCGCGACGTGAAGCTCGATCCGGCGCGCATCGCCGGCTATCGCAATTTCGGCACCAAGCTGTGGAACGCGACGCGTTTTGCCGAGATGAACGAGGTCGCGCGCAATGACGATTTCTGGCTGAACGACGCCAAGCTGGCGGTCAACCGCTGGATCCTCACCGAGCTGACGCGGGCGGCGCGCGAGATCACGGACGGCATCACCTCATACCGCTTCAACGAGGCGGCGGGTGCCGCCTACCGCTTCGTCTGGAACCTGTTCTGCGACTGGTACCTGGAACTGCTGAAGCCGGTGTTCATGGGAACCGACGAGGCGGCCAAAGCCGAAAGCCGAGCCTGCGTCGCCTTCGTGCTCGACGAGATCTACAAGCTGCTGCATCCGATGATGCCGTTCATGACCGAGGAACTGTGGGCGCAGACCGCTGGCGAAGGCAAGCAACGCCCCTCGCTGCTGTGCCATGCCACGTGGCCGTCACCGGACTTCGAAGACGCCGAGGCTGCAGCCGACATCAATTGGCTGGTCGACCTCGTCTCCGGCATCCGCTCCGTGCGTTCGGAGATGAACGTGCCGCCGGCAGCCATCGCACCGCTCGTCGTGGTCGGCGCCAACGATGTGACACGCGAGCGCCTCGTTCGCGAGGATTCGGCGATCAAGCGGCTGGCGCGGGTCGGCGACATCTCGCTTGCCGATGTCGCGCCCAAGGGTTCGGCGCAGATCGTGCTCAACGAGGCGACGATCTGCCTGCCGCTTGGCAGCCTGATCGACCTCGCCGCCGAGGCTGCACGGTTGCAGAAGGAACTGGCCAAGGTGACCGAGGAGATCGCACGCCTGCACAAGAAACTGTCGAACGAGAGGTTCGTGGCCAGCGCGCCGGCCGAGATCGTCGATGCCGAGCGTGAAAAGCTCGCCGAATACCGCGATGCACAGGACAAGCTGTCGGTCGCGTTGGCCAGGGTTCGCGACGCCGGTTGAGGATAGATTCGCGAGACTTTAGACCCCTCTAAAATGCTGGTTTTCCGCCTCGAAAATCAGCATTCCGTTGCGTTAATATTGACGTAAACGGAAGTTTTAGCCCCATTGTTGCCATAATGTAACAATGGGGCTCCTGGAGCCCAAAAAAGGCCTGTTTTCGAGCCTTTTTGGATGGTTCTCTCTGTTTTTTGAGAGCCGCTCAGCCTTCACAGACCATTTTTCGGCCTTGCCGCACCCGGTTGCATTTCCTCGAAAATGCGGCTGGCCAGTGTGTACATGTACGCCCGCGAATTCGTTGTTGCACCGTTAACCTGAATTGGTTCTAGCTTGGTGCACTCGAATTCGGGGGAGGACATTTCATGACTATTCTGCGACTGAAGGCGCTGCTGGGGGCGGGCTGCTTTTCGCTGGCTTTGATCGGGACGGCGATGAATCCGGCACATGCCGGCGGCCTGGAGCGTGCTGGCTACGACATCGACCTGTTGTTCGATCCGGCTCCGTTCGCGACCGAAGCGGAAGCGACCTATGTGATGCCGGATCGCAAGTACAAGAATGCGCGCGGTCCGGGCGGAGCCGATCTCGGCTTGGGCACCTCGGCCGACGGAGCCGAGGGCTATTGGGTTCCGCGCATTGGAGCTAAGGTCCAAGTTGTTCAAGGCGTCGACTGCATGGTCGACTATTCGCAGCCCTGGGGTGCACATACGGCGCCGGGAAATGCGTGGAACGGCGCGTTTTCGAATATCGAAACCGATATCAAGAGCGACAACTACGCGGCTACCTGCTCCTACAAGATGGACGCTGGCAAGGGCCAGCTTCGGTTCATAGGCGGCGTTTTCTACCAGAAGATCTATGGCTTCAAGGAGAACTACACAGATATCGGCTTCGGCACGATGGTCGGTCGTGTCGATCTGGAGGCAGATGGCTGGGGCTGGCGTGCGGGCGTCGCTTATGAAATTCCAGATATCGCGCTGCGCGCCAGCCTTGTCTACAATTCACAAGTGAAGCTCGACAATATCTCCGGTACTCTGAACATCGGCGGCATCGTATCTGTACCGATTTACGGTGCGGAGGAGTCAATGCCGGATTCACTCGAATTGAAACTGCAGTCGGGCATCGCACCCGGCTGGCTCGCTTTCGGTTCGATCAAGTGGGTCAATTGGAGCGTCCTGCAAAGCGTTCCGATCTGTGCCCAAGGCACACCTTCCTCATTCTGCGTAACGAATGGTCTGGGCCAACTAACTTCACTCGACTTGATGTATCGTGATGGCTGGACTGTCACGGGCGGTATCGGCCACAAGTTCAATGATCAGTGGAGTGCCGCCGGGCAGCTTTCCTGGGATCGTGGCACGTCGCATGGTTATGGTGCACAGACCGATACTTGGACGCTGGGTGGTGGCGTTGCCTATACGCCTACGCCGAATATCGAGGTTCGTCTGGCAGGCGCGGTCGGTGTGCTGACCAGCGGCCACTCAGGGGAGTTGGCTGGCGAGAACGGCTACATCGCGGGCACCGATGACAGCTATGACTTCGGCAACGATCTGGTCACGGCAATTTCCGGCGGTATCAAGATCAAGTTCTAACCTGTTGAGAATTTTACAAAAAGGCCGGGCAATACCCGGCCTTTTTCATTTGGGCGGCTCTTGCCCGTGCGCCATTCATATAGGCCGCGTGCACATAAGCCGCGCTGTTGCCGCCCTCGTGCGATTGTGGCGTTTTGGCAACACTTTCTGAACAACCCCTGCGCTGGAAGCCGGGCTGAGGAAATTGCCTATTTCCCGCCATAAACCCGGCGCACCTCGATCTTGTCTCGGGACACGCGCCAAAAGGCTCGGCGAGGGGGCAGGCCGCTCCGCCCCATTTGCAGGGAAGATGGGGCAAGGAAGAGTATGGACGCCAAAGTCATCTCCAAGGCTAAGCTCCCTAGCCGCTATGTGACCGTCGGTCCGGCGCGTGCGCCGCATCGTTCCTATCTCTATGCCATGGGTTTGTCGGCGGCCGAGATTGCGCAGCCGCTGGTCGGGGTCGCCTCCTGCTGGAACGAGGCGGCGCCCTGCAACATTTCGCTGATGCGCCAGGCGCAGGTGGTCAAGAAGGGCGTCGCGGCCGCCAGCGGCACGCCGCGCGAATTCTGCACCATCACCGTCACCGATGGCATCGCCATGGGTCACCAGGGCATGAAGTCGTCGCTGGTGTCGCGCGAGGTCATCGCCGATTCGGTCGAGCTCACCATGCGCGGCCATTGTTATGACGCGCTGGTTGGGCTCGCCGGCTGCGACAAGTCGCTGCCCGGCATGATGATGGCCATGGTGCGGCTCAACGTGCCGTCGATCTTCATCTATGGCGGTTCGATCCTGCCCGGCAGCTATCGCGGCCGCCAGATCACCGTGCAGGATGTTTTCGAGGCGGTCGGCCAGCACTCGGTCGGCACGATCAGCGATGACGAACTGCTTGAGATCGAGCAGGTCGCGTGTCCCTCGGCCGGTTCCTGCGGCGCCCAGTTCACCGCCAACACCATGGCGACCGTCGCCGAGGCGATCGGCTTGGCGCTGCCCTATTCCTGCGGCGCGCCGGCACCCTATGAAATGCGCGACCGGTTCAATTTCGCCTCGGGCGAAAAGATCATGGAGCTGATCGCCAGAAATATCCGGCCGCGCGACATCGTCACGCTGAAGGCGCTGGAGAATGCGGCGACCGTGGTCTCGGCCACCGGCGGTTCGACCAACGCGGCACTGCATCTGCCGGCGATCGCGCACGAGGCCGGCATCAAGTTCGATCTGTTCGACGTGGCCAAGATCTTCGAGAAGACGCCTTACATCGCCGACCTCAAGCCGGGCGGCAAATATGTCGCCAAGGACATGTTCGAGGCCGGCGGCATTCCGCTGCTGATGAAGACCCTGCTCGACCACGGCTATCTGCATGGCGACTGCATGACGGTGACTGGCCGCACTTTGGCCGAAAACATGCAGCACGTTGTCTGGAATGAGCATCAGGATGTGGTCCGCCCGGCCAACAGACCCATTACCCAAACCGGCGGTGTCGTGGGCTTGAAGGGAAACCTGGCCCCCGAAGGCGCGATCGTGAAGGTCGCCGGCATGGCGGAGTTGAAATTCTCCGGGCCGGCACGCTGCTTCGATTCGGAAGAGGAATGTTTCGAGGCGGTGACGCATCGCAACTACAGGGAAGGCGAGGTTCTCGTCATTCGCTACGAAGGACCGCGCGGCGGCCCCGGCATGCGCGAAATGCTGTCGACGACGGCAGCACTTTACGGCCAGGGCATGGGCGGCAAGGTGGCGCTGATCACCGACGGGCGCTTCTCGGGCGCGACGCGCGGTTTCTGCATCGGCCATGTCGGCCCCGAAGCAGCCGTGGGTGGCCCGATCGGACTGCTCAGGGATGGTGACGTGATCTCGATCGACGCGGTGAACGGCACGATCGATGTGGCGTTGTCCGATAGCGAACTGGCGGCGAGGGCAAAGACATGGAAGGCGCGCGCGACCGATTATCAGTCGGGCGCGATATGGAAATATGCACAGACGGTAGGGCCGGCGCGCGATGGCGCGGTGACCCATCCGGGCGGTGCGAAAGAAACACACTGTTATGCGGACATCTGAGTTGTTGAGGTCATCTGTCTTTTCGGCACTGGTCGTGGCCGCCACGTTTGGCGCGACCTTTGGCGCCGTCGGCCAGGCCATGGCCTTCGACGACAAGGTGTTCGACGACAAGACCGGGGTGAAGCCGCAATCGAGCCCCTGGGCGGTCTTCCAGTTCGGCTTCTCCGCCTACAAGAACGGCCACAAGGAGCAGGCTGCCGAGGCCTACAAATACGCCGCCGAAAACGGCCAGATCGGCGCCACCTGGAAGCTTGCCCGCATGTATGCCGAGGGCGACGGCGTGGCGCGCGACGACTATGAGGCGTTCAAGTTCTTCTCCGAGATCGTCGACCAGGATGTCGAGCCCGGCTCGCCCGAGGAAAGCTATGTCTCCGATGCGCTGGTGGCGCTTGGCGACTATTTGCGCACGGGCATTCCCGGCAGCCCGGTCACCGAGAACGAGGTGGCGGCCCAGGAATACTACATGCGCGCGGCTGCCAACTACCGCAACCCGAACGCACAGTTCGAGATGGGGCAGATGTTCCTGAAGGGCGAGGGCGGGGTGAAGGCCAGTGTCAAGCAGGCCGGGCGCTGGTTCCAACTCGCCGCCGAGAAAGGCCATGCCGGCGCCCAGGCGACGCTGGGCCATCTGTTGTTCCAGAGCGGCAAGATCGTTCGCGGCCTGGCGATGATGACGGCAGCGCTCGAACGCGCTTCGCCCGCTGACCAGCCCTGGATCCGCGGCATGCAGGAAGAGGCATTTGCCACCGCCGGCGAGGCCGACCGCCGCACCGCGATCTCGCTGGCCGATGATATCCTCACCAAGGGCAACAACGCGGACCAGTAGTTTTGCTGGCGGCTGAACTGCCGATCTCCCCCACAAGGCGCGAGATTGGCTCAGTTCGCGATCGGCTCCGTCGGCACCATGCTGGGCGCCGGCGTCGAGATTGGCGTGACATGGGGGTGTGGCGCCAGCGTGTTTTCCGGGCAGCTATCCCCGATCTTCGTCCACGAGGTGTTGTTGAGCACCATATCGCAGCGGGCCAGATGGCTCTGCTCGGCCACCGTCAGGCAGGCGACCTGACCGATCTGGTAGGATTTTCCATTGGCCAGGCATTCCTGGTCGGCAAATGCCGTACCAGGAACGGTCATGGCAAATGCCAGGCCAATGGGACAAAGATGAAATCGTGCGCTCATGGAACCCCAGCCGCCATGCTGGTCTGCAATGAACGGCGCGAAATGTGGCGATATGAGGGTTCAGCGCAGACGGGCCCGGCGAGGGTTCTCTCAAGCCGGCTGAAGCGCGAGATCGATCGCCACCGGGACATGGTCGGATGGTTTTTCCCAAGCGCGCACATGCTTTTCGATAGAGGCCGATGAGAATCGGTTGGCGGCTTCCGGCGACAAAAGCAGGTGGTCGATACGGATGCCGTTGTTCTTCTGCCAGGCGCCGGCCTGATAGTCCCAGAACGTATAGGTGTCGCGCGCGTCGGTGACCGCGCGCACCGCCTCGGTGAAACCAAGATTGAGCAGCCGGCGGAAGGCTTGTCGCGTCTGCGGCTGGAACAGGGCGTCGCCCAGCCAGTTCTCCGGAAACCGCGCGTCGATCGGCTCGGGAATGACGTTGTAGTCGCCGGCGAGCACCAGAGCCTCCTCAAGTCTCAGCCGTTCTTCGGCCCAGCGCTCAAGCCGCGCCATCCAGGACAGCTTGTAAGGAAACTTCTTCTCGTCATCGATCGGATTGCCGTTCGGCAGATAGAGCGAGGCGACACGCAAGGCGCCCTTGTCGGTTGAGAAAACGCCTTCGATGAAACGCGCCTGTTCATCGGCATCGTCGCCGGGCAGGCCCCTGATCACCTCGTCGAAGCGCAGCTTCGACAACAGCGCGACGCCGTTGAAACCCTTTTGGCCATGGGTTTCGACATTGTAGCCAAGCGCCTCGATCTCGGCGCGCGGGAACTGCTCGTCGACCGTCTTGATCTCCTGCAGGCAGACGATGTCGGGTGCGCTCTCGGTCAGCCAATGGGTCAGGTTGCCGATGCGGGCGCGGACACCGTTGATGTTCCAGGTGACGATTTTCATGGCGGTCTCGATGCTGTTCAGTTGGGCTCTTGCGGCGGATGGCGTTCGACGAGGCCGATCGTATTGCCAGCCGGGTCCTTTAGGAAGGCCATCCATTCGCTTTCCCCCGCTGGACCGAACTGGCCGTCCGTGTCGCGATGGACAAGCGTTGGCGGCGCGGTGAAGGGCACGCCGGCGGCAGCAGCCGAGGCATGGAACTGATCAAGGCCCGATATGTCGAGATAGACGGTTCCGGCCGGTACGCCGTCGGTGAACAGCAGCCTGATTTCTCCGGCCATGATGAAGGCGATGCCCGGCGGATCGAAGCGTGCATGGACGGCCATGCCGAGCACGTCGCGCCAGAAAGCCAGCGTCACGTCGAGGTCACGGCCAGCCGACAGCGCGATCTGACGGACCGCACCGATGGCAGGCATTCTATATGGAGAAACTCGTGCCGCAGCCGCAGGAGGCGACGGCGTTCGGATTGCGGATCTGGAACGACTGGCCCATCAGATCGTCGACGAAATCGATCACAGATCCGCCCATATAGACCAGCGACAAATCGTCGATCAGCACGGTGGCGCCGTCCTTCTCGATGGCGACGTCGTCGTCGTTGCGCGTATCGACCAGATCGAACTTGTAGGAGAAGCCCGAGCAGCCGCCGCCTTCGACCGAAACGCGCAGCGCCGTCTTGCCGGCTTCGTTCGAGACAATCCTGGCGATCCGCTTGGCGGCGGCCTCGGTCATATCGACTTTCATGGCAGTCTTGGCATCAGCGCCCATGGGCGTCACCTTGCTTTCGGTTTCACATGATAGGTATGAAGCGCGAGGGGCCAAGTCAACCTGGCTAAGTCAAACGCGGCAGCATCAGCCATGACCAGTGAGTTGGGCGACATCGGATTCGGCTATCGGCCACGCGCCGCCTATGCCTGCGATCCGGCAAACTCGCGCGGGCGGCTGTTCGACGAGGTGGAGAGCCCGACCCGCACGCCATTCCAGCGGGACCGTGACCGCATCATCCATTCGACGGCCTTCCGGCGGCTGAAGCACAAGACGCAGGTCTTCATCGCCCATGAAGGCGACCACTATCGCACCCGGCTGACCCATTCGATCGAAGTGGCGCAGATAGCGCGCGCCCTGGCACGGGCGCTGCGCGGCGACGAGGATCTGGCCGAGGCGGTGGCGCTGGTGCATGATTTCGGCCACACGCCCTTCGGCCACACCGGCGAGGACGCGCTCAACGAGAAGATGGCCGTCTGGGGCGGCTTCGACCACAACGCACAATCGCTGCGCATCGTGACAAGGCTGGAGGCGCGCTACGCCGAGTTCGACGGGCTCAACCTGACCTGGGAAACGCTGGAAGGCCTGGTCAAGCACAATGGGCCGCTGACGGATGCCAACGGCAAGGGTCTGAAAGGGCCGGTGCCACAGGCGATCCGTGATTATTCGCAACTGCACGATCTCGAACTCGACCGGTTCGCCGGCATCGAGGCGCAATGCGCGGCGATCGCCGACGATATCGCCTACAACACGCATGACATCGACGACGGGTTGAGGGCAGGGCTCTTGACGCTGGACATGCTGGAGACGGTTTCGCTGCCGGGAACGATCCTGAAAGGCGTGCGCGAACGCTATCCTTCCCTCGATGCCGTGCGCACCGGCCACGAACTGATGCGGCGGCAGATAACGGCCATGGTCGAGGACGTGATCAGGTCGACGACCGCCAATCTCGATCGCATCAGGCCGCCGAGCGCCGATGCAGTGAGGGCAGCTGGCGAGACGATGGTGGTTTTCTCGGCCGAAATGGCTGCCCTGGAGAAGGAACTGAAGGCCTTTCTGTACAAGCACCTCTACCGGCACGCCGAGGTTATGAGGGTGCGCGCGGATGCCGAGCAGATCGTCAAGGATCTGTTCGACGCCTATTTCGCCGATCCGCGCGCCATGCCGGATGGCTGGCGCGAGGGGCTGGATCGGGCCGATGATCGCATCAAGGCGCGCAGCGTCGCCGACTTCCTGGCGGGTATGACCGACACCTACGCGCTCAAGGAACACCGGCGTTTGTTTGACCATACGCCTGAATTGGGCTAGGGCGGGCTCGATTTTGCCGGCCAACGAGCCGGATTCGCTGCAAAGCCGCCAGAGCCAGACCCCAGAGTCACACAAATGAACATCTTCGCCGATTTCACCGCGCGAATCATAAAAGCCGTCGAAGCGCTTGATCTGAAAGACAAAGACGGCATTTCGCCTGACCTGTCGCGCATTGCCGTTGAGCCGCCGCGCGACGCCAGCCATGGCGACCTGGCGACCAATGCGGCAATGGTGCTGGCCAAGCCGACCGGCCAGAACCCGCGCGCGCTGGCCGAAAGACTGGCGCAGGCGCTGCGCGACGACAAGGATGTCGCGGCAACAGAGGTGGCCGGCCCCGGTTTCGTCAATCTCAGGCTGAAGGACGGCTTCTGGCAGACACATCTGACCGCACTGCTCGGCGAGGGCCGCAACTATGGCCGCTCGATGGTTGGCGGCGGCAGGAAGACCAATGTCGAATATGTCTCGGCCAATCCGACCGGACCGATGCATGTCGGCCATTGCCGGGGTGCTGTCGTCGGCGATGCACTTGCCAATCTGATGGCCTTCGCCGGTTACGACGTGACCAAAGAATACGTCATCAACGACGCCGGCTCGCAGATCGACGTGCTCGGCCGTTCCGCATTCCTGCGTTACCGCGAAGCGCTGGGTGACGACATCGGCGAGATTCCGGGCGGGCTTTATCCGGGTGATTACCTGGTGCCAGTTGGTCAGGCGCTGGTCGCGGAATTCGGCCGCTCGCTGCTGCAGATGCCCGATGACGAGGCGCTCGCCATCGTCAAGGATCGCACCATCGATGCGATGATGGCGATGATCCGCGAGGACCTGGCGATGCTCAACGTGCATCACGACGTGTTCTTCTCCGAGCGCACGCTGCACGCCGACAATGCCAGGAAGATCCGATCCGCGATCAACGATCTGACGCTGAAGGGCCATATCTACAAGGGCAAGCTGCCGCCGCCCAAGGGCGAGAAACCCGACGATTGGGAGGACCGCGAGCAGACGCTGTTCCGCTCGACCGCGGTCGGCGACGACATGGACCGGGCGCTGGTCAAGTCGGACGGCTCATTCACCTATTTCGCCGCCGACGTTGCCTATCTCAAGGACAAGGTCGATCGCGGCTTCGTCGACCTGATCTATGTGCTCGGCGCCGACCATGGCGGCTACGTCAAGCGGCTGGAAGCCCTGGCGCGGGCGATTGCCGGCGAAGAGGTCAAGCTCACCGTGCTGCTTTGCAATCTGGTCAAGCTGTTTCGCGAGGGCGAACCGGTGCGTATGTCGAAGCGGTCGGGCGATTTCGTGACGCTGCGCGAAGTGGTGGAGGAGGTGGGCCGCGACGCGATCCGCTTCATGATGCTCTATCGCAAGAACGATGCGCCGCTGGATTTCGATTTCGCCAAGGTGACCGAGCAGTCCAAGGACAATCCGGTGTTCTATGTCCAGTACGCCTCGGCGCGCTGTCATTCGGTGTTCCGGCAGGCGAGCGAGCAACTGGGCGAAGCCAATTTCGACCGCAACAGCCTGGCGTCCGCCGCGGCATTGCTGACCGACGAGGGCGAGATCGGCCTGATCCGCAAGCTTGCCGAATACCCGCGGCTGATCGAGTCCGCCGCCCTTGCGCTCGAGCCGCATCGGCTGGCATTTTACCTCTATGATCTGGCTTCCAGCTTCCACGGGCACTGGAACCGTGGCACGGATAATCCGGACTTACGTTTTGTTAAGGTTAACGACCGACAATTGACGCATGCCAGACTAGGGCTGGTGCAGGCTGTTTCGGACGTTTTGACGTCCGGCCTGACGTTGATCGGGGCCGCCGCGCCCACTGAAATGCGTTAGGTTTGACTAAATAACCTGTCACCTTTTGCCCACATTGCGCTGGTAAGGGCCAACCCTACGCGACGTCCATGGCGTCCGAATGAGTGCGAGTTCGGGAACAATAATGGCAGACAGAACCCAGCTGAGAGTAGCCGACAACAACGACATCGCTGAGGATGATCCGTTCGCGGAACTGACCAGGATCATGGGATTCGACCCGCGCCAGCCGGTCAGGCCGCAATCGCCCGCCCAGCCGCAGGCCCCAGCCGCCGATCACGGGCTCGAAGAGGGCGATTTCGATGTCGATCTCGAGAAAGAAATGATGGGCGAGTTCGGCGCTGACGACAGCGACGCCGCTCCGGTTGTTCAGGCTCATGAGCCGACTTTCGTGCATGAGCCGGCATTCGAAGCGGCTGACGCCAGCGCGATGGACGACGAGCTTTCGGTGTCGCTCGACGACGATTTCGAACTGGACATGGCTGAGATCGACGACCACGTCGCCGGCGCCAGCCATGCGGTCGCCGCTGAAGCCGTGCCGTCCGTCGAGCCCGCTTTCGCGTCCGACATTGGCGATGCCGTCGCCGGTTCGCTCGAGGACGTGTCCCCCTTCGAGGACGATCAGTCGATGGCGGACGAGCTTGCCGCCTCGCTCGACCAGGACCTTCGGATCGATGAGGAAGCCGAAGAGGCCCTGTACAGCGTTGCCGATACGCCCGCTTCTGTCGAGCCGGTTGCCTCCGATGACGAATTCGACGATGCGGTGGCAATGTCGCTTGAAGACGAGCTGATGCTCGACGACCATTCGGCGGCGGAACAGTCATTCATGGCCGCCGATCCCGTCGAGCATGCCATGCCGGAGCAGGCGGCGGCGCTTGACGGCCAGGCAATCTCCGACGAGAGCTTTGCTGGCCTCGACGATGCCATGGCCGATGTCGACATGGATTTCGACGTTCGCGCGGATGAGCCGATCGCCTTCGACGAGCCGGAAGCGCATGAAGTGCTTGCCAATGCTGCGGACTCAACAAGCGAGATTTCCAACCCTGAAGGCCTGTCGGACGATGCCTTCGACCTGAACTTTGAAGATTCGTTCGCCGAAACGGTCGAAGAGCCGGTCGCCGAAGTTGCTGCCGCTACGATCCAGCCGGCGGCGCCAGAAGCCAATGTCGCGCCGGCGGTGCACGCCCCGATTGCGGACGAACGGAGCCTGGAAGACGAGTTGAATGCGCTGCTGGGCGCCATGACTTCCCGCACGGCGCCGGCGGCCAGCGAGCCTGTCACGGCTCAGCCGGCTGTCGCTGCCCCGCCGCCTGTTGCCGAGCCTGCCGAGGAACCGGCCGACCTTGTCGGCGACCTCGACTGGGATCTTGACGAAACCACGCCTGAGCAAAATCGACATGTTGGCACGGCCCAAGCGGCCGACGCGGATATTGACGATCTTATGCTTGATGAACTCCAGGATCCGAACTCGGACACCATTGGCGATGTCGATTTCGACGATGATGCGTTGGACGCGGCTTTGGCCCAGGGCCTTGATCCGCGTGACGAAGCCGCTCCCCGGGACAATTCGGCGGATTCTTTCGATTGGCTTGCGGAGCGTTCCCAACCGACAGAGCCGACGCGTTCGTGGAGCCGCGTGACGCCGGTTCCGCAGCAGCCGTCATTCATCACTCAGCCTACGTTTAGCGCTCAGCCGGCCGCTTCGGTGGCATCATCCGTGGCCGCAGCGCCGGCAGTCGCCGCCACGACGTCCTATGGTTCGTCCGAGCCGGTCGAAACCTTGGCTCCCGCTGCCCCAGTATCGGCGCCGCAATCGCGCCAGCCGGCGCGTTACGAAGACATGCCCGATGTCGAGACGGTCGATGTGCCCGAGCGTGTCGTGGCGCTGGCGGACGATCTCGATATCCCCGAACTGCACTTCGAGGAAGACCAGCCGGCGTCGCCTGGCTATGACGATCTCGATGCCGAGTTCTCCAGCCTTCTCTCCGAGATGAACGCGGTGGAGGTCGCTGCCGCCCCCGCAAGCAACGCGGCCGGCGCATCTTACGATGATGGCTCCTATGCCGCGGGCTTCAAGCCGGGCTATGACAGCCTCAAGCCGGGCTATGACGGGGTCAAGCCGGGCTATGAGCCGGAAGCGCGAACCTATGCGGCGCGGCCGATGGAAATGTCTGCCCGCGCGGCGGCGCCCACGGGTTATGCCGACGCCTCGGGCTACGACCTCGACAACCTGCCGGGGAGCCAGCCGGCTTCCCAAGCCGATGATTTCACCGTCGATGAACTCGACTACGATCCCGAACTCGACGAGGAGATGGCTGTTCCGGGTCTCGGCGAGCGTGAGGCCGCAAGGCCGTCGCGCGGACGCGGCCTGTTCATCGCCGCGATTGTCGGCGCGGTCGCGGTCGCGGGCGGTCTCGGTGCCTTTGCGCTGTCCTTTGGCGGCAAGGGCGGCAGCGAAGCGCCCGTCATCGTCAAGGCCGACAACGCGCCGATCAAGGTCAAGCCGGAGAATCCGGGCGGCGCCGTGGTGCCGAACCAGGACAACAAGGTCTACGACGCGGTCAGGGGCGCCAAGCCCGCCGAGCCGGTCCAGGAAAAGCTGGTCACCAACACCGAAGAGCCGGTGGACGTGCAGGCGAAGGACCCGGCCCGCGCCATCGATCTTTCGCCGGACCAGAATGCAGCCGGCGCTGGAACCGATGTCGGCAATGCCGCGCCGATGGCTGGCGCTGCTTTGGCCGACAATACGGCGCCAGCTCCCAAGTCCGAGGACCGCATCGCGCAGGTGCTGCAGGATGCAGACAAGGGCACAAATGCCGATGTCGTCGCCATTGCACCGCGCAAGGTGAGGACCATGGTGGTCAAGTCGGACGGTTCGCTGGTGCCGCGTGAAGATCCGGCGGCACCCGCCGCTCCGCAAGTGGCCGCTACCGAGCCGGTCGATCCGGCGCCGCAGCATGTCGCCCCGGCGGCGCAAGCCGATGCCGACCAGACCGGTACCGTGGCGCCTGCCGCCGCCCAGGCGGACGACGAGCCGGCCCTCAAGCCGGTGGCCAAGCCGAAGGCCGAGGCCAAGGCCCAATCGGCCAACACGCCGGCAAAGGTTCCGCTCGCGCCGCAGCGTCCGTCCGACCAGCCGGTCGATGTCGTCGGCGAGGTCAAGCCCGATCAGGTTGCGTCCATCGATCCGGCATCGACCGCGGCCGGCGGTGGCTCGTGGTCGATGCAGATCGCCTCGCAGCCGACCGTCGAAAGCGCCCAGTCCAGCTATCAGGATCTGCAGCGCCGCTATGGCAGCGTGCTTGCCGGGCGTACCGCCAACATCGTCAAGGCCGAGATCGCCGGCAAAGGCACGTTCTACCGCGTGCGCGTTCCGGCCCAGTCACGCAATGACGCGATCAATTTGTGCACCAGCTACAAGGCCGCCGGCGGCAACTGCTTCGTCTCGCGCTAAAGCCGGAGCCAACCGATTGAAAGCCGGCGCGGTCACCGCGCCGGCTTTTTTCATGGGGAAAGCAGATCCGGCGTTGCCGTGGATGAATCCCTGGCGATTCCCTTTGATCGCACAAAGCCCTAAACTGCCGACATGACCGAATCAAAATCCATGATCCTCGGCTGCGCCGGGAAATCGCTCACCCGCGAAGAAATCAATTTCTATCGCAATGAATGCCCGTGGGCCTTCATCCTGTTTGCGCGCAACATCGGCGAGACCGAACAGATCCGCGATCTGGTCGCCGAGATGCGAGACTGCATAGGGCGTCCGGACGCGCTGGTGTTCATCGATCAGGAAGGCGGCCGTGTGCAGCGCTTGCGGCCGCCGCTGGCGCCGAACTATCCAGCCGGCGGCGCGCTGGGCGCGCTGTGGCGCGACGATCATGATGCCGGCGCCCGCGCGGCCTGGCTGATGGCGCGGCTGCATGCTTTCGACCTGTTACGCTACGGCATCACAGCCGACTGCCTGCCGGTGCTCGACGTGCCGATCGAAGGCGCCAGCGATGTCATCGGCGCGCGTGCCTACGGCAAGGACCCGCGACCCGTGATCGAGCTCGGCCGCGCAGCCGCGGAAGGGCTGATATCGGGCGGCGTGCTGCCGGTCATGAAGCATATTCCGGGCCATGGACGTGCCTTTGCCGACACGCATTTTGAACTGCCAGTGGTCAATGCCTCGCTCAGTGATCTGCAGCGGCATGATTTCGCCCCGTTCAAGGAGCTTAGCCATCTGCCGATGGCGATGACTGCGCATGTCGTCTACAGCGCGATCGACCCTAACAATCCGGCGACCACCTCCGGCAAGGTCATCGACGAGATCATCCGGCGCGAAATCGGCTTCGACGGACTGCTGATGAGCGACGACACATCGATGAAGGCACTTTCTGGGGATTTCCCGACAAAGGCGGCCTCGATCCTTGCGGCGGGCTGCGATCTGGTCCTTCACTGCAACGGCGTTTTCGAGGAGATGGCCGGCATCGCATCGCGCACCACTGGGCTTGAGGGCACGTCGCTGGAGCGCGCCAAGCGGGCGCTGACCTATATAAAGGACCGTGACACGGTCGAAGAAACCGAAATACGCGCCGAATTCGCCACCTACTTCGATGCGGTGGCATAGCAAGGGAAAGTGACAGGCAGTGGCGGAGACATTGGAAAGCAAGGCCGCGAAGGCCGCACCGATGGACCGTCTGTGGGCCGAAAATGACGATTCACGCGTCACCGGCGACCCGTCGCTGGTCGTCGACGTGGCCGGCTTCGAAGGTCCGCTCGATCTTCTGCTGCATCTTGCCCGCACCCAGAAAGTCGATCTGGCGCGCATTTCGATCCTGGCGCTGGTCGAGCAATATCTGACCTTTGTCGAGACGGCGAGGGCGCTCAGGCTGGAGCTTGCCGCCGACTATCTGGTGATGGCGGCGTGGTTGGCCTTCCTCAAGTCCAAGCTCCTGATCCCCAAGCAGCCAGGCGACGAGGGCGAAAGCGGCGAGGAACTGGCGGCGGTGCTGCAGTTCCGACTGAAGCGGCTGGAAGCCATGCGCGACGCCTCGGCGCGTCTGGTCAACCGCAACCGGCTCGGCCGCGACGTGTTCGCGCGCGGCATGCCGGAAATGGTCATCATCGAAAAGCGCAACGCCTATTCTGCCTCGCTCTACGATCTCTTGACCGCCTATGCCCAGCAGCGCCAGAAGCAGGCGATCAACAATGTGACCATCGCCAGGCGCGGTGTCTGGTCGCTCAAGGACGCGCGCGACATCCTGACCCGCCTTGTGGGAGCCGTGAGCGACTGGACGACGATGGAGAGTTTTCTGATCGCGTACATGACCAGTCCCGAGGAGCGGCGCACGGCGATCGCGAGCTCGTTCGCTGCCACGCTGGAACTGGTGCGCGAAGGCAAGATGGATGTGCGGCAGGATCAGACGTTCGCGCCGATCTACCTGCGCGGCCGAACGCAGACAATCAAGGCAGTCGAGGTGGCATCATGAGCGAACGCGCCAACGCTTCGGTTGTCCCGTTCAAAGTCGGCGATGAACCCGAAGAGGGCCCGCTTTCCCAGGATCCGGCCGAGCAGCAGCTACAAAACCCGGCCGAGCGACTGCATCTGGCCGAGGCTGTGCGCATGGCCGAGGCGATCGTGTTCGCCAGCGCCGAACCCGTCAGCGAAAAGCAGCTTGCGGCACGCCTGCCGGACGGCATCAACATCGCCCTGGCCATGGCCGAGCTGCAGCAGATCTATGCGCGGCGCGGCGTCAATCTGGTGCGTGTCGGCGATGCCTGGGCGTTCCGCACCGCCGGCGACCTGGCTTTCCTGATGAGCAGGGATACCGTCCAGCAAAGGAAGCTCTCCCGCGCGGCTCTCGAAGTGCTGGCGATCATTGCCTATCACCAGCCGGTGACGCGTGCCGAGATCGAGGACATCCGCGGCGTCGAAACCTCGAAGGGCACGCTCGACACGCTGCTGGAAACGGAATGGGTGCGCATGCGCGGTCGGCGAAAGACACCCGGACGCCCGGTCACCTACGGCACCACGGAGACCTTCCTCGATCATTTCGCGCTGGAAGAGATCCGCGATCTTCCCGGCATGGAGGAACTGAAGGGGGCCGGCCTGCTTTCGGGCCGCATGCCGTCGAATTTCTCCATTCCGCAGCCGCCGGCCGATCCCGATGCATTGACCGACGACGAGGATGCGCTGACCGATATCGATCTCGAGGAACTCGGCCTGCTGACGCCGCGCGTCACGGAAGATTGACTGGCATTGGCGGCCTGATCTGTCGAGGATGCGCGGATTCGTAGCGGGGCCGCCACGTCGAAAATGCGTGACATCCGCCACCCTTTCATAAACTCTGTCGCAGTTGTGTTTGAATCCCAACGCGAAAACGCATAGATCATCGCCAGGGAAAACATTCGAGAGAGATTTGCTATGGGTTCATTTTCGATTTGGCACTGGATGATCGTGCTGGTGATCGTGCTTTTGGTGTTCGGCCGCGGCAAGATTCCCGAGCTGATGGGCGACATGGCCAAGGGCATCAAGAGCTTCAAGAAGGGCATGGCCGACGACGACGTTGCCGAAGACAAGCGCACCGTCGAACATCGTGCCGACGAGACCGTTGCGGCCGCGAAGGAAAAGGCCAGCAAGAGCTGAGCCCAAAGGTTCTAGTCGGAACAGAGTGTCATGTTTGAAGTCGGCTGGACCGAAATGCTGGTCATCGCGATCGTCATGATCGTGGTCGTCGGGCCCAAGGATTTGCCCAATATGCTGCGCACCTTCGGCCGCACGACGGCGAAGCTGCGCGCCATGGCATCCGATTTCCAGAAACAGTTCAACGAGGCGCTGAAGGAAGCCGAGCTCGACGACGTCAAGAAGTCCGTCGACGAGCTCAGGGGCATGAGCCCGATGGCCGAGATCAGGAAGCAGCTCAATCCGTTCGAACAGGCCGCGGCCGACGTTCGCTCCGGCGTCGACGCGGCGATGAAGCCGAAGCCGGCAGCCGATCCGGCAACGCCAGCCGCTTCGACCCCGCAGGCGGCCGAGCCGCTGAAGAACGGTGCAACGACCATGCCCGGCGTCAACGGACCGGAAGCAGCGCCGGCAGCGCCGATTTTCCCGGCGATGACCGACGAATCGGTGGTAACGTCATCAGTGCCGACGACACCCGTCGTGGCGCCGAAGGCGTCCACGGCGAAGAAGGCAGCCAAGCCTGCACCGTCAAGGGCGACGCCGGCTATAAAGGCTTCGGCAAATGGCGCTAAAGCTCCTGCGAAAACGGTCACCGCTAAGGCCACGCCTGCGGCCAAGGTGCCAGCGAAGCCCGCGACGGCGGCAATGCCTGAAACGCCCAGGGCCAAGACGCCCGCTGCGGCCAAGGTGATCGCGTCCAAGACCGTAGTGACCAAGACGGGGGCGAAAATCGAACCGAAACCTGCTGCGGCCAAGAAGCCGGCGGCCAAGAAGACGGCTGGAGCCGCCAAGTGAGCGTTTCGGACACCGAAAAGGACGAGATCGAGAAATCGTCGGCGCCGCTGATGGAGCATCTGATCGAGCTGCGCCGGCGGCTGATCTGGTCGCTGGGCGGTTTCTTCGTTGCCTTCCTGGTCTGTTTCTTCTTCGCCAAGAAGCTGTTCAACCTTCTGGTCGTCCCGTTCAAATGGGCGACGCAGTGGGCAGGCCTCGATCCGCACAAGGTCGAGCTGATCTACACGGCGCCGCAGGAATTCTTCTTCACGCAGGTCAAGCTCGCCATGTTCGGCGGCATGGTGATCGCCTTTCCGCTGATCGCCACGCAGATCTACAAATTCATCGCGCCCGGCCTCTACAAGAACGAGCGCAACGCCTTCCTGCCGTTCCTGATCGCGTCGCCAATCCTGTTCCTGATGGGTGCGTCGCTGGTCTATTTCTTCTTCACGCCGATGGTGATGTGGTTCTTCCTCGCCATGCAGCAGGCCGGCACCGACGATCAGGTGCAGATTTCACTGCTGCCAAAGGTGTCGGAATATCTCAGCCTGATCATGACGCTGATCTTCTCCTTCGGCCTGGTGTTCCAACTGCCGGTGGTGACCAGCCTGATGACACGCGTCGGCATGCTGTCGTCCAAGGGGCTGGCCGAGAAGCGCAAATGGGCGATCGTCATCGCCTTCGTCGTCGCGGCGGTGCTGACGCCGCCCGATCCGATGAGCCAGATCGGCCTCGCCATTCCGACCATCCTTCTCTACGAGGTCTCCATCTGGGCTGCCCGGCTGATCGAGCGCGATCAGGAAAAGCAGCGCGTGGCACGCGAGAAGCAGGACGCGGCGGAAGAGGTCGCCGAGAAGAAGCCGGCGGACGCGTCCTCCACCTGAACGGCGCCGCCGCGTCTGGCCAGCCTCGATAGGAATTTTTTCTTGACCTGGTGAGGGCAGCTATGCTATGATTCTGGGTATGGTGCTGACTTGCGCCAGCGACCCGCCGTAGAGGCGGGTTTTTCATTTCAGGCTCTCCCCCGCCTTCAGCCGAAAGCGCGTCAAAGCGTGATCGCATGCTTGCGTTCCCCATGCCCCATCTTGCATCGATCGAGGATGCGGTTTACGCCCTCTGGCTGAAACGCATCGCACTGAAAGCGATGCGTTTCAGTTTTGTTTGAAGCATGTCGTTGTCCCAAACCGCTGCGCACTTTGGGCGACATGCTACCCCGGAGCGTTCAAACCATGCTTGACATCAAATGGATTCGCGACAACCCGAAGGCCCTTGTCGAGGCGCTGGTGAAGCGCTCGTGGTCGGCTGACGAGGCGCAGTCCACGGTCGGCGGGCTGATCGCCTCCGACGAGGCGCGGCGCGAACACGTCACGGAACTGCAGATCAAGCAGGAGCGCCGCAATGCCGCGTCGAAGGAGATCGGCAACGCCATGCGTTCAGGCGATGCGGCCTTGGCCGAGACGCTGAAAGCCGAAGTCGGCGAGATCAAGACCTTCATCCAGAACGGCGAGGCGCGCGAACGCGAGCTCGACAAGGCGCTGAACGATGCGCTGGCGGTGCTGCCCAACGTACCGTTCGACGACGTGCCTGTCGGCAAGGACGAGCACGACAATGTCGTCAAGCACATCGTCGGCAAGGTGCCGACGCGGCCGAACTGGGTGAAGGAGCATTTCGAGATCGGCGAAGCGCTCGGCATGATGGATTTCGAGCGCGCGGCAAAGCTGTCAGGCTCGCGCTTCACCGTGCTGAAAAGCGGGCTGGCGCGGATGGAACGCGCGCTCGGCCAGTTCATGCTCGATTTGCACACGACCGAGCATGGCTACGAGGAAGTCATCCCACCGCTGATGGTCAAGGACGACGTAATGTTCGGTACGGGACAGCTGCCGAAATTTAAGGAGGATCTCTATCCGATCTTGAATGATCTTGAGGTTCAAAAAATCAGATTCAGGCAAACGCTCGATCTTCAAAATCAACTGGTAGCTGAGAACACTTGGCTCGGTAATTTTAATGAGAGCTTTGGCTCCGCCATGACGGAGCAGCGAAAGGCGGGGCATGACGTTAACTGGACGTCTCCACTTTTTCTCTCTCTCCACGATCATTTTTTGAAATTTAGAGATACATTCAATAACTACGCCAACGAATTCAGCGAGCTTTCGAGCAAGTTTGCGGAACTGGAAAAGGCGGGCGGGACGGGCCAATGGCTGATCCCCACCGCCGAAGTCCCGCTCACCAACCTGGTGCGGGAAGAGATCACCGCGCATGAAAAACTGCCGCTGCGCTACACCGCGCTGACACCGTGCTTCCGTTCGGAAGCGGGCTCGGCCGGGCGCGACACGCGCGGCATGCTGCGCCAGCATCAGTTCTACAAGGTCGAGCTGGTGTCGATCACCGATCAGGAATCGTCACTTGCCGAGCATGAGCGGATGACGCAATGCGCCGAGGAAGTGCTGAAACGGCTCGGCCTGCCGTTCCGCACCATGACGCTGTGCACCGGCGACATGGGTTTTGGCGCACGCAAGACCTATGACATCGAGGTCTGGCTGCCCGGCCAGAACGCCTATCGCGAAATCTCGTCCTGCTCGGTGTGCGGCGATTTCCAGGCACGCCGCATGGACGCCCGCTACAAGGACAAGGACGGCAAGGGCAACCGCTTCGTCCACACGCTCAACGGCTCGGGCACAGCCGTTGGCCGCGCGCTCATCGCCGTCATCGAAAACTACCAGAACGAGGATGGCAGCGTAACCATTCCTGAAGTGCTGCGGCCTTACATGGGCGGTCTGGAAAAGATCGAAGCGAAATAATGCGTATCCTCCTGACCAATGACGACGGCATTCATGCCGAGGGCCTGGCGTCGCTCGAACGCGTCGCACGTACGCTGTCCGACGATGTCTGGGTGGTGGCGCCCGAGCAGGACCAGTCCGGCTATGCGCATTCGCTGTCGATCTCGGAGCCGCTGCGGCTGCGCAAGATTGGCGAGAAGCATTTTGCCGTGCGCGGCACGCCGACCGATTGCGTCATCATGGGCGTCAAGAAGATCCTGCCTGGCGCACCCGACCTGATCCTGTCCGGCATCAATTCGGGCGCCAACATCGCCGACGATGTCACCTATTCCGGCACCGTCGCCGGCGCCATGGAGGGCGCGCTGCTCGGCATTCGCTCGATCGCGCTCAGCCAGGGCTACAGCTATGTCGGCGAAGATCGCGTCGTGCCCTACGAGACGACGGAGGCGCTGGCGCCGGCGCTGCTGAAGAAACTTGTCGCGACGCCATTGCCCGACGGCGTGCTGCTCAACGTCAATTTTCCCAACTGCACGCCCGAGGAAGTCGCAGGCACGGTGGTCACCTCGCAGGGCAAGCTCGTGCACTCCCTGTGGGTCGACGAGCGCCGTGACGGGCGCGGCCTGCCTTACTACTGGCTGCGTTTCGGCCGCGAGCCGGTCGAAGGCAAGCAAGGCACCGACCTCTACGCCTTGCGCAACCGGCTGGTGTCGGTGACGCCGCTGCAGCTCGACCTTACCGCCCATGAAATCCGTGACCAACTGAGCAAGGCGCTCGCATGAACCAGGGCCTCCCGATCGACGACCGCGAAGGTTTTGCCGCCTTTCTGCTGCGTCTGCGCGGCCGGGGGACTGTGCCGAAGGCGCTGATCGCGGCCTTCGAGGCGATGCCGCGGCGCGGCTTCCTGGCGGCCCAGTTCCATCAGATCGCCTGGTCGGACCGCATGCTGCCGATCGAATGCGGCGAGGCGATCGAAGGCGCCGACATGCAGGCGGCGGTGATCGCCGCACTTACCATCGAGCAGGGCAACCGCGTGCTCGAGATCGGCACCGGCTCGGGCTACACCTCGGCGGTGATGTCGCGGCTGGCCGCTCGGGTCATCACCACCGATCGCTACAAGACGCTCGCCGAGCAGGCGCGGCAGCGCTTCGAGGCGCTCGGCATCGGCAATGTGATCGTGCGCCACGCCGATGGTTCCGGCGGGCTGCCGAATGAAGGGCCATTTGACCGCATCGTCGCCTGGGCCGCCTTCGACAGCCTGCCGCGTTTCCTGCTCGACCAGTTGTCGAGCGGCGGTATCGTCATCGCTCCGATCGGCCCCGAAGAGGGCGAACAGGTGCTGGCCAAGCTGACCAAGGTCGGCAGCCGCTTCGAGCGTGAAGACATCGGCCTCGTTCGCCTGCAGCCGATCCTGCGCGGTGTCGCCGCTATTATCTAGCGCGGATGTCGATGTTCGGCCGCGTCGTGCGCCCGTCTTCGACCCCGGCTGGCCTGACCCGAAATCTTCGCACGGCTCGCTCTCTAATATTTTAAGAAAAATTGCGTCGGATTCCATGAGGTTAACCGTCGAGTAACATTAACGCGCTTTAATCATGCCTAGTTTGTACCGGGTATGTGCGGGTTAGTGCGATGCAACTCAGTGTTTTGAAGACAAACGGTCGCAATCTGGCGCGAGGCTGCGCCATTCTGATGGTCGCGGGTGCTGCTGCGGGGTGCAGTTCCCAGGTTTCGCGGTTCAATGGCGTCGACGACGTCTTTACATCCTCGACCAACAATCAGCGCGCCATCATCAACAAGCAGGATGCCGTACAGCAGCCCTATCCGGGCGATGTCGCCGCCGCTCCGATCGATGGCAGCCATACACAATCGGTCAGCCGCTCCAGCCTCGAGCCGGTCTCGACGCGGCCGCTGCCGCCGCCCGTTGCCCAAGCGCAGCAGGCGCCGGCATCGAAGCCGGTGCGCACCGCATTGGCCCCGGCACCGCATGTCGACAGGACCACGACCGGCACCGTCGCTCCGGCGGCGTCGCCTTTCAAGGTTTCGCAACCTGACGAACCCCGCGTGGCTGCTTCCGGCACTCCGCATGCAACCGAGATCGTCGTCAGGGACGGCGAAACGATCGGCGGCCTGGCGCAGCGCTACAAGGTGCCGTCCGACGTGATCATGAAGGTCAACGGGCTGAGCGCGACCAAGGGGCTGAAGACCGGCCAGAAGCTGGTCATCCCGGCCTATGCCTATTCCAGCAAAGGCGAGGCGAAGGTCGCGGATGCCAAGCCGGCGAAAGACGGCAAGCACAACCTGCCGGCCACTGCGCCGGACAAGGTCGCCGTTCTGCCGCAGCAGCCGAAGCCTAAGGAAGGCAAGCCCGCCGCTCAGGTCGACGCGTCGGCCGCAGCAAACCAGCCCAAGGAGCCCAAGCCGCAGGTTGCCAAGACGACCGGCGCTGCTGGGACCTACACGGTCCAGTCGGGCGACACGATGTCTTCGATTGCCAGGAAGACCGGCGTCGGCGTCGTTGCTCTAAAGCAGGCCAACGGGATGAAGGACGGACTGCTCAAGATCGGCCAGACCCTGAAGGTGCCGGCCGGCGGAACCGCGACCGTCGCCGCTGCCAAGCCGGCCAAGGTCGATCCGGTGACGACGGCCACCACGCAGCCCGCGGCAAAGACCACGCCGTCTGAAACGCTGGCGTCCTACACGCCGCCGAAAAAGGATTCGAAGGTCATCCAGCAGGCCGAGGCCGACGATGCCGTCGCGCCAGACGCCACCGGCATCGGCAAGATGCGCTGGCCGGTGCGCGGTCGCGTGATTTCCGGTTTCGGCTCGGGCAAGGACGGCGTCGATATCGCCGTGCCGACGGGCACGCCGGTCAAGGCGGCCGAGAACGGCGTCGTCATCTATGCCGGCGACGGCCTCAAGGAATTCGGCAACACGGTGCTGGTGCGCCACGAGAACGGCCTGGTCACCGTCTACGGCCATGCCAGTTCGATCGAGGTGCAGCGCGGCCAGAAGGTCAAGCGCGGCCAGGAAATCGCGCTGTCGGGCATGAGCGGCACGACGGACTCGCCGAAGCTGCACTTCGAAGTGCGCAAGAACTCGGCGCCTGTCGATCCCTCCGGCTATCTCGAATAGTCGGGGCTGTTTCGAATAGAAGAAAAAAAGCAATTTGCGGGCCGTCTGACCTCCAGTCCGGCCCGCCGGCTCAGCCCGTTCCGAAAGGAGCGGGCTTTTTCAGTTCCGGTGCGCCGCGCCAGTCTTCAAGCAAGATGGTCGCGCAGAGTGTCGGCGATCATGACGCCAAGGCTGCTGGCCTTGACGCCGAGAAGCGTCTCCGCGTCGGAGGAATCGACCAGCAAGGGTTTGTCGAAGAGGTAGCTCATCTCGATAAGCTCATGCATGCCCAATGCTTCTATTTCGGAGATGGAATAGGAGCGTGTTCCTGGAATTTCACGGTGAAGCATTGCCGCGGTCGCCCGGATGAGTTCCCGGGATGGGGCGTGTTGCGATGGAACATGGAACGCCCGTCCCCATTCGCCCGTGTAGCGCGAGGCAGCGACCAGTGTCCTGGCCACGTCCTTCGTGAAGGACCAGGCGTGAGTTGCGTCGAGGTCGCCAATGAAAGCCGTCGGTTTCCCCTCGAGTATGGAGGGCAGCGCGACCAGTGAGAAAGAGCTGATCGCGCCATGTCCAAGATAATCGCTGGACCGCACTTCGACGGCCGGCACGTCCGCACGGACCGCCCGCTGCCACATGATCGTCCGCGCGGTTCCTTTCTTCGAAGTCGGATCCAGAGACAGGTCGGAGTGAAGCGGGCTTTCGGCATCTTTGCCATAGCCATAGAGGTTTCCGAGCACCACAAGCTTCGCGCCGACCGCTTCGGCAGCCCGCACGGTGCCGTCGATGATTGGGAAGAAGTCGGTCGGCCAGCGGTGATAGGCGGCCATGGCGCACATGAAGATCGCGTCGGCGTTTCGGCTGATACGCGCCAGTTCCGCGGCATTGGTGGCGTCGGACTGCACGGTCCGGACGTTTTGCAGCGCGTTCGAACCGACACTCCGGCTCGTCAAGACAACATCATGGCCTTCTTCGCCCAGAAGCCGCGCGGTCTCGCGACCAACCGGGCCTGCTCCCACAACAACATAGAAACTCATGGCATAACCTCTCATCCAAGTTTTATGGAGAGGCGTAGGTACATAGCCACGGCATTGAAAATCGCGCGGGAATTGCCAAGTCTTGAACAGGTTTTGCCATGAATCGAGAAAGCATGCTCTCGCAAGTCGCCCCGGCCCGATCCCCGTCCGACGTAACATTGGCCTCCCGGCATGTCGAAGCCGGGGTCCATCGTCTGCTCCGGGCGCCACACCATCGCATCATGGTGCATGCAAGTGCCGCGACGCGCTCCTACTGCCATGAGGTTGGACGATATTTCGTCAGGCGCGCCGGCGATATCGACCTGGTGCCCGCCGGTCAGGAGGGTGGGTTCGAGGCTGAGACCCCGTTCGACACGATCGAGATCGCGTTACAACCGGCCTTGATGGAAAGGGTGGCAGCCGAACTTGGCGGCAACGCGCGCGCATTGCCGCTCGGCACACGTCACCTGCTTCGTGACCAGCGCATCGAACACCTCGCGCGAGCACTGGAGAGCGATCTCAATGCGAAGTCGCCGGGCGGGTCGTTGTTTGTCGACAGCATCGGCGCCGCGCTCGCTGTGAGGCTGCTTGGCCTCGATGAACCTGATATCGATCGCGCGAACCGGTTGTCGGATACTCAGCTCAAGCGCGTGCTGGAGCATATCGAGGTTGCGCTGCACGAGCCTCTCTCGATCCATCGACTGAGCCGGGTTGCCGGCGCCAGCAGTTCGCACTTGCGGACATGGTTCAAGGCGGCGACCGGCTTCACCCTGCACCGCTACGTGCTACGGCGTCGCGTCGAACGCGCACGCGTCCTGCTGCAGCACGGCGATCTCAGCACAAGCGAAGTGGCGGAATTGACGGGCTTCGCGCACCAGTCACATCTGGCGCATTGGATGCGGCGTGAGATCGGCCAAACGCCGCGTGATTTGCGGCGGTCGCAGCCGCCCAAATGATCTTGTCATCGGATGGCGTTGGCGACGCTATCCAACGCATCAGTCCTTCAGCGGTTTGCCGAGCCGGCCAGCCAAATCCTGGGTGAACTGCCAGGCGACGCGGCCCGAGCGGCTGCCGCGCGTCGTCGCCCATTCCAATGCTTCGGCGCGCAGCGTGTCGGGATCGATTGTCAGCCCGTGATGGCGGACGTAGCCATCGATCATGTCGAGATACTCGTCCTGCGAACATTTGTGGAAGCCGAGCCACAGCCCGAAGCGGTCGGACAGCGACACCTTTTCCTCGACCGCCTCGGACGGGTTGATGGCGGTCGAGCGCTCATTGTCGATCATGTCGCGGGGCAAAAGATGCCGGCGGTTCGAGGTGGCGTAGAAGATGACATTGGCTGGGCGGCCCTCGACGCCGCCTTCGAGCGCTGCCTTGAGCGACTTGTAGGAGGTGTCATCGTGATCGAAGGAGAGGTCGTCGCAAAACAGGATGAAGCGGAAGGGCGCCGCCTTCAGCAGACCCATCAGCTTCGGCAGCGTGTCGATGTCCTCGCGGTGGATCTCGATCAGCTTCAACGGCAGGTCGGACCTGGCCTTGGCGTTGATTTCCGCATGCACGGCCTTGACCAGCGACGATTTGCCCATGCCGCGCGCGCCCCACAACAACACATTGTTGGCCGGGTAGCCGGCAGCGAAGCGTTCGGTGTTGTCGACAAGGATGTCGCGGACACGGTCGACGCCACGGATCAGTCCGATGTCGACGCGGTTAACCCTGTGCACCGGTTCCAGATAGCCCGGATCGGCCTGCCAAACGAAGCAATCGGCCTCGCGGAGGTCGGTTTGGGGCACCGGCGGCGGGGCAAGGCGGCTCACCGCTTCGATCAGCCGGTCGAGTTTCTGGTTCAGGGCCTCAATGCTGCTGTCGGTCATGTCTGTCTTTTGTTTTCGCGTTTTTGATGTCTTGGGGCGTGAAGCTGCCCGATTTCGCCTGATACAAAACCGGTTGCAACCTTTTGTTCGAGCATAATTTTTTGCGGAAACCGGCTCGCGCTTTTTGCGATCCTGCTCTAACACGGCTCAACAGGCCGGAAAAGCAGCCGATTTGGCCGGCCGCGCAGTTGCATTGACAACTTTACCGACTATATTCCGGCCAAATTTCAAGGGGCCGCCAGATTGGCGGCTGTTTTCAAAATTCAGGAGTACCTCGATGTTCGTGACACCGGCATACGCCCAAGGCGTCGGCGCTTCTCCCGACATGTTCATCAGCATTTTGCCGTTTGTCCTGATTTTCGTGATCATGTATTTTCTGATCATCCGGCCGCAGCGCACGCAGCTGAAGAAGCGCGGCGAGATGCTGGCCGCGGTCCGTCGCGGCGACACGGTCGTCACCGGCGGCGGCTTCGTCGGCAAGGTGACCAAGGTGATCGACGACAACGAGCTCGAGGTCGACCTCGGCAATGGCTTGAAGGTGACGGCGCTGCGCTCGACGATCGCCGATGTGCGCGTCAAGGGCGAGCCGGTGGCCAACCAGAACGCCAAGAAATAATCCAATTTTAGGCGGAGCGATCCGCGGACACGCTCTGACGGACGACGCCATATGTTGTATTTCTCGCGCTTCAAGATGATCCTGATCTGGGTGGCCGTGGCCATCACGGTGATCCTCGCCGCGCCCAACCTGTTCTCCGCCAGCACGCTGGCGCAGCTGCCCAACTGGGTGCCGAAGCGGCAGATGACGCTCGGCCTCGACCTGCAGGGTGGTTCGCACATCTTGCTGGAAATGAACCAGAACGATCTGATCAAGGACCGGCTGGAGACGACGCGCGACGAAATCCGCACGCTGCTGCGCGACGCCAAGATTGGCTATACCGGCCTTGCCGGCACCGGGCGGACCCTGCAGGTTCGCATTACCGATCCCGCCCAGATCGATGCCGCCAAGACGGCGCTGAAGACGCTGACCGATCCGGTCGCCGCCGGCCTGTTCACCGGCGGTTCCGTGCAGGAAATGACGCTCGACGATTCCGAGCCCGGCCTGCTCAAGTTCAACGTCACCGATGCCGGCATCAAATACCGCACGTCGACCGCGCTGACGCAATCGATCGAGGTGGTCGAACGCCGCGTCAACGAACTCGGCACGACCGAACCCATCGTGCAGCGGCAGGGCGACGACCGTATCCTTGTCCAGGTGCCGGGTCTTCAGGACCCGCAAAGGCTGAAGGAAATCCTCGGCCAGACCGCCAAGCTGACCTTCCAGATGGTCGACCAGTCGATGCCGGTGCAGGACGCGCTCAACGGCCGTCCGCCTGCCGGCTCGTCGGTGCTGTATTCGCAGGACGATCCGCCGGTTCCGTATCTGATCGAGAACCGCGTCATCGTCTCGGGCGAAAACCTCGTCGATGCGCAGGCGACCTACAATTCGCAGAACAACGAGCCGGTGGTGTCGTTCCGCTTCGATTCGAAGGGGGCGGCGCGCTTCGGCCAGGCCACGGCGCAAAATGTCGGCAAGCTGTTCGCCATCATCCTCGACAACCAGGTGATTTCGGCGCCGCAGATCCGCGAGCCGATCCTCGGCGGCACCGGCCAGATCTCCGGCAATTTCACCGCCCAGAGCGCCAACGATCTCGCCGTGCTGCTGCGCGCCGGCGCACTGCCGGCGACGTTGACGGTGATCGAAGAACGTACAGTGGGTCCGGGCCTTGGCCAGGATTCGATCCATGCCGGCAAGGTCGCCGGCATCATCGGTTCTATCCTCGTCGTTGCCTTCATGTTCGTCGCCTACGGCTTCCTCGGCTTCCTCGCCAACATCGCGCTGGCGGTGCACGTGGCGATGATCGTCGGCGTGCTCTCGCTGCTTGGCGCGACGCTGACCTTGCCTGGTATCGCCGGTATCGTGCTGACCATCGGCATGGCGGTCGATTCCAACGTGCTGATCTACGAGCGCATCCGCGAGGAGCGGCGCGCCGGCCGCTCGGTCATCCAGGCGATCGATACCGGTTTCACCAAGGCGCTGGCGACCATCGTCGATTCCAACATCACCTCCCTGATCGCCACCGTGGTCCTGTTCTATCTTGGTACCGGTCCGGTGAAGGGCTTTGCCATCACCTATGCCATCGGCATCCTGACGACCGTCTTCACCGCCTTCACCTTCACCCGTCTGCTGGTCTCGATCTGGCTGCGCCGGGCTCGCCCGAAGGAATTGCCGAAGGCGCCGGTGACCTTCGTTCCGCCCGGCACCAAGATCCCCTTCATGGGCATCCGTCGCTGGACGTTCACGCTGTCCAGCGCACTTTCGATCCTGTCGGTGGTGCTGTTCATGACCGTCGGCATCAACTACGGCATCGATTTCAAGGGCGGTTCGCTGATCGAAGTGCAGGCCAAGAGCGGCAATGCCGATCTCGCCGACCTCCGCGCGCGGCTGACCGAACTCAACATCGGTGAAGTCCAGGTGCAGCAGTTCGGTACGCCGAACGACGTGCTGATCCGCGTCGGGACGCAGGATGGTGGCGAAAATGCCGAGCAGACCGTCATCGACAAGGTGCGCGGCGAGCTGCAGGATAATTACGATTTCCGCCGCGTCGAAGTGGTGGGACCGACCGTGTCCGGCGAGCTCGCCAAGCAAGGCACGATCGCCATGCTGATCGCGCTGCTCGGCATCCTGATCTATGTCTGGTTCCGCTTCGAATGGCAGTTCGCGGTCGGCGCCATCGTGGCGACGGTGCACGATGTGGTCATGACACTCGGCTTCTTCGTCATCTCCGGGCTGGAGTTCAACCAGTCGTCACTGGCGGCGATCCTGACGATCATCGGCTATTCGCTGAACGATACGATCGTGGTCTATGACCGTGTCCGAGAGGATCTGCGAAAATACAAGCGCATGCCGCTGCCGCAACTCCTGAACAACGCCATCAACGAGACGCTGTCGAGAACGACGCTGACCTCGGTGACGACGATCCTGGCGCTGCTGGCGCTGGTTCTGTTCGGTGGCGAGGTGATCCGCTCGTTCACCATGGCCATGCTGTTCGGCGTGATCTTCGGCACCTATTCGTCGATCTTCATCGCCGCACCGCTGCTGATCCTGTTCAAGCTGCGGCCGCAGGCTTCAGCCGACGAGGAGAAGCCGGTCAATGGCGGCAAGGCGGTCGCGACCTGACGCGCCCCCCCGAAGAGGTTTAACGGTGACCAGCAAAGGCATCGTCATCCGCGAGGCGCATTTCCCGGGCCGCGCGCCGATCGAAGCCTACGGCAATGGCGGATTCCGCTTTGCCGACATGTCGCATCGCGGTTCGCTGCTCTGTCTGCCATCCGGCATCCATGGCTGGGAGCCGGTGGATCCCTTGGCGCTGACGGTGGCGGATTTTGACAGGCTGCTGTCCGAGGCCGACAAGATCGAGATCCTGCTGGTCGGCATGGGCAGGGATCTTCGGCCGTTGCCCGCTGCATTGCGGGCCGCGCTGAAGGCCGCCGGCATTGCATCCGACCCGATGTCGACGGGTGCCGCGGTGCGGACCTACAATGTCCTTCTGGCGGAAGAGCGCGCCGTGGCCGCCGCGCTCATTGCCGTCGATTGATATGCCTCGAAGCGCTGAAATCGTCATGGACGCGGTGCGTGCCGCCGACCATGATCGCTATCTGACCGCGCTCTACGCGCCGGACGGCAAGCGCTACGCGCTGTTTTCGCTCTACGCCTTCAACGCGGAGATATCAGGTATTCGCGATCGCATCCATGAGGCGCTACCGGGCGAGGTGCGGCTGCAATGGTGGCGCGATGTCATTGCCGCCGGCGGCGAGGCCGGCGCCGGCCATCCCACTGCCGAAGCCGTGAACGCTACGATAGCGACATTCGGCCTGCCGAAGCCGGCCTTCGAGAACATGCTCGATGCGCGCATCTTCGACCTCTACGACGACCCGATGCCGTCGCGCACCGATCTGGAAGGCTATTGCGGCGAGACGGCCGCAGCACTCATCCAGCTTGCGGCGATGGTGCTCGACCCCGGCGAGGCGCCGCGCTTTGCCGAACTGGCGGGCAGGGCAGGCTGCGCACAGGCGATGACCGGCCTGCTGCTGCTGTTGCCGCTGCACCGCCAGCGCGGACAATGTTTTGTCCCGGCCGACATTCTGGCGGCAGCGGGATCGTCGCCGGAAGAATTCGTCACCGGCGACGGCGGACCCGGCGCCAAACGCGCGGTGGCGGCGATGATGGCGCTGGCACGGGAACATCTTTCCGCCTTCGAGCAAGGCGCACCGGCTCTCCCGGTCTCGCTGCGCCCGGCATTCCTGCCACTTGCCCTGTCACGCGCCTATCTCGGCAAGATGGAGAATGGCTCGCCGCTCGAAGGCGTGGCGCGGCTGTCGGCCTTGCGCCGGCATTGGCTGCTGCTGCGTCGTGCGAGCAGGGGCTGGCCTGCTCTTTGACGTAAACGTCAATCATGTTAAGACGTCCCCGCGCCAAACTGTTGCCGAAGACAACAGACCGGCTCGGAGGAGATGAATGAGCTTACCCATATTGGTGGCGATCGTTACCTTCGGCATCGCACTGTCGGTTGCGGCGGTGCATTTCACCGGCGGCAGCAAGACGGCGACGCTCAGTGGCACCGATCAGGCAGTGAGCCGATTCGCCGAGGATTTTCCCGACGAGATCGTGGCGGCGGTCCGCCTGACAGCAGATGCCGGGACCGCGTTCCTGGATATCGGGCGAGGGCGCTTCGGGATCGTTCACAGCGTAGGCGACTGCTTCTTGACCCGCATCGTCACGCCTCAAGATGTCACGATTTTGGACGCTGGAGACGGGAATACGGTCTCGCTGCGGCTCGCCGATTTCACCTGGAAGGGCGGCCGCTTCCGCTTTGCCAGCGCAACGGATGCGCAAGGCTTGCTGAAGGCGCTTGAGCCGCAGAGTTTCGGCGGAGAGGCGGCATGATGGACGACTACAATTTTCCGCAGGTCACTCAACTGGCCATCCCGTTCTTCGTTGTCGCGATCCTGATCGAGCTTTGGTTGGTGCGCACCGGCCGTGCCAAGGGTTCGTTCGAAACGCGCGACACATTGACCAGCCTGATGATGGGTACCGGCAATGTCGTTGCCGGGCTGCTGCTTGGCGTCGTGTCCTACTGGGCGTTGCTGTGGCTCTGGCAGTTCCGCGTCTTCAATCTCGGCCTGTCGATCTGGATCTTTCTGGTGGCCTTCCTGCTCGATGATCTGCGCTACTATTTCTATCACCGCATCGCGCACCGGGTGCGCTGGGTTTGGGCCGAACACGTCAACCACCATTCCAGCCAGCACTACAATCTGTCGACAGCGCTGCGGCAGAGCTGGACGGGCCTGTTCACCTTCATGTTCATGCTGCAGGCGCCGCTGATGCTGCTCGGCTTCCACCCGGCGGTGATTGCCTTCACCTTCGGCTTCAATTTGGTCTGGCAATTCTGGATCCACACCGAGACCATCGGCAAGATGTGGGGCTGGTTCGAGTTCGTCTTCAACACGCCCTCACACCACCGCGTCCACCACGCCACCAATCCGCGCTATCTCGACGCCAACTATGCCGGCACGCTGATCATCTGGGACCGGATGTTCGGCACGTTCGTCGGGGAACTGGAGGAGGACAGGCCGCGCTACGGCATCGTCAGGAATCTCGGCACCTTCAATCCGCTGAAGGTGGCTTTTCACGAGTGGATCGGCATGTTCCGGGATGCCTTTGCGCCGGGTCTTTCGCTCAGCGATCGCCTGAACTATCTGATCAAGCCGCCCGGCTGGAGCCATGACGGCTCGCGCGAAACCTCGGAGAGTTTGAAGGCGGCCTATGTCAGGCGAAATCCGGGTGAGGCGGGAAAGCCGGGATTGCCGATGGCTGGTGTCGAGCCGGCTGAATAATATCGCCTCAGGATGGTTCGTTCGACCCGCCGTCGCGCATCAGCGTCTCATAGTCGCGACCGCCATAGAAGATGTTGACGATGCGGATGACATCGTTCTCGGTCAGGTGGTGATGACGGCGGAATGCTCGGAATGGGACGGGTCGTAATCCCCGAACGATATCGTCGCGCGAGCGACCGCCACGAGGCGCATTGCCGATACTCTGACAGCGCTCTTCTATCCGATCCACGAAACCGTTGGCGATGTTTTCGCTGCCGCTGCTCTCAAGGATGTAGGCGCCAATTGCTTCAAGATCGGAGATCGCGCTTTCGCTAAGAACGACGGCGGGACGCTGGATCATCGCTCTCCCTCGTCAGTTGCGAAATCCGGCTCTTTACCCGGTCGATCGCCTCATCGAGCGGAACAGCGGGTCTTTTGTCTTCGATCGACGCCTTCACCCGCGCCCTGATGGACGCCATGCGTTCAGCGTGCTCTTCCTCCTCGCGCTGGAAGGCAGGGCGGCGCGGATGACTTCACTGGCCGAACCGAAGGAGCCGTCTTCGACTTTGTCCCGGATCATGGGGTCCAATCAGAACGCGAAGCTGTTTATTCCGCCGCTTCGGCCGTTTCCGGTTGCGCCGGAAGTCCCAGCCAGTGCCGGCAATCGGCGCGTGCACGCGATGTGATGGCGTGCCGCTTGGCAACGGTCTTGTCCTTGCCGCGCATGCGTTTGCCCTCGGCCTTCGGAGCTTCGACAGGTGGGAACAGGCCGAAATTGACGTTCATCGGCTGGAATGAGCGCTTTCCCGGCTCGTCATCGGAGACAATATGACCGCCGGTGATGTGGTTGAGCAGAGCGCCGAAGGCCGTGGTCAGCGGCGGCAGGGACGGAGCAAGGCCGAGCCGCTCCGCTGCGGCGAAGCGGCCGGCGAGCAGGCCGATGGCCGCACTTTCGACATAGCCTTCGCAGCCGGTGATCTGGCCGGCGAAACGCAGGCCGGGCCGCGACTTCAGTTGCAGCGAAGCGTCGAGCAAGGTCGGCGAGTTGATGTAGGTGTTGCGGTGCAGGCCGCCGAGACGGGCGAAATCAGCGTTTTCGAGACCCGGTATGGTGCGGAAGATGCGCACCTGCTCGGCATGCTTCAACTTGGTCTGGAAACCGACCATGTTGTAGAGCGTGCCCAGCGCATTGTCCTGCCGCAACTGGACGACGGCATAGGCCTTTACCGTCGGATTGTGGGCATTGGTCAGCCCCATCGGCTTCATAGGCCCGTAGCGTAGCGTCTCGACACCGCGCTCGGCCATGACTTCGATCGGCAGGCAGCCGTCGAAATAGGGCGTGCCTTCCCATTGCTTGAATTCGGTTTTCTGGCCGTCGACCAGCGCTTGCACGAAGGCAAGGTACTGGTCCTTGTCCATCGGACAATTGATGTAGTCCTTGCCGGTGCCGCCTGGCCCGACCTTGTCGTAGCGCGACTGGAACCAGCAGGTATTCATGTCGATCGTGTCGAAATGGATGATCGGCGCAATGGCGTCGAAGAAGGCGAGCGCATCGGCGCCGGTCGCTTCCGCGATCGACTGGGCAAGCCCGGGGGCGGTTAACGGACCCGTGGCAACGATCGCCTGGTCCCAATCCGTCGGCGGCAGACCTGGCACTTCCTCGCGCCGGATGGTGATCAGCGGGTGTGCTTCGAGTTTTTTCGTCACGGCATCGGCGAATCCGTCGCGATCGACGGCCAGCGCGCCGCCGGCCGGAACCTGGTTGGCGTCGCCGGCGCTCATGATCAACGAGCCGGCCAGCCGCATTTCGGCGTGCAACAGGCCGACCGCGTTGTTGTCGGCGTCGTCGGAGCGGAAGGAATTGGAACAGACGAGCTCGGCCAGGCTATCGGTCTTGTGCGCATCGGTGCCACGAACGGGCCGCATTTCATGCAGGATGACGGGCACGCCGGCTTGCGCTGCCTGCCAGGCGGCTTCGGAACCGGCGAGGCCGCCGCCGATGATGTGGATTGGGTTTTTGCTCATGAGCGCCGGAATAATCGCTTGGTGCGGCGATTGCAATTGCCGTGCGCGGTGCGGGGCAAACAGCTGCTGATGGGAGCGCCTCCTGAAAACAACAACACCCGCCGGGGGAGGAGGTCCGGCGGGTGTCGTTTTTGGGGTCGACCTTCGGGAGGAGGTGAAGGCCGGCCATATTCGTCATCGCCGGGGAGGAGGTCGGCTTTGACGAAATTCCTTTCGCCATTTTTAGAAGGGGCGAAACCTCTGGAGCAAAATTCGTCTTGCCCCTGGGAAACAGCGCCCGCCGCGGGAGGAGGTGCGGCGGGCGCCGTTTTTGTGGCCAACCCTCGGGAGGAGGTGAAGGTCGGGCCGATTCGTCATCGCCGGGGAGGAGGTCGGCTTTGACGAAAACTCTTTCGCTGTTTGAAAAGGAGCGAAACCTTTGGGGCAAAATTCGATTTCCGGGAAACAACGCCCGCCGCGGGAGGAGGTGCGGCGGGCGCCGTTTTGGTGGTCAACCCTTGGGAGGAGGTAAGGGGTGACCGTATTCGTCAAGGTCGGGGAGGAGGTCGACCCTGGCGAAATTCTGTCTAGATCGCCTGGCGGGCGATGATCTTGATTTCGTCGCGGACGATACCGAGATCATGCAGCTGGCGGTTCGAAAGGCGACCCAGCTCGGTAACCGTCTCGCGATAAACGCGCCAGTTGCGATAGTTGCGGATCAGGTTCATTGTCGTTCTCTTTTTCAAAACTGGTTCGGACCATTCGCGGTCCGAAGAATTAGACCGCCTTGCGAGCGACGTAAGGAATGTCGCTGCGGCTGATGCCGAGGTCGGTCAGTTCACGGTTGCTCAGGCGGCTCAGCTCGGACACGGTGTCCCTGTAGCGGCGCCAGTTGCGGTAGTTGCGGATCAGGTTCATGGTAGTTCTCGTTTCGTCTTTCTTGCGGATCATTCCGTTTGTGTACGAACTATAAATAGGCGGACCCATATCGATTTAAAAGCGCTATGGCTGCATGGCAGCAATGCAAATTGTGCAATGCAGCATTAACGCGCGTTCACGGACCTGACACAAAGAAACCCGAATCGAAAAATGCCTTAGCGCCAACGGCTTGACCGGATCGGCTGCAAAAAAGACCAAACTGGGGGGAGAAGCAGCATGGCGAGCTATTCGTCGCGGATCAGGGCGGATATCGCGCGCTGGCAGCAGGCCGGCATGATCGACCCCGCGACGGCCGATTCGCTGGCGCGCGATGTCGAGGCCAACGAGCGCAAGTCGCTGAGCTTCGGCTCGATCCTGGCTATGATGGCCGCCTTGCTGTTCGGCGCCGCCATCCTGATTTTCGTCGCCGCCAATTGGGACGCGATCCCGAGGCTGGCGCGCGTGGCGGCGCTGTTTGCCGTCATCCTTGGCGGCTATGTCGGCGGCGCGGTGCTGAAGGCCCGCGACCATGCGGCAATCGGGGAAGCGCTGTGGATCGTGGCGGCCGCGGCTTTCGGCGGCTCGATCGCGCTGATCGGCCAGATGTATCATCTCTCGGGCGACGAGGCCTCGGCTCTGGTGACCTGGGGAGCCGGCACGGCGCTGGCGGCGGTTGCGCTGCGATCGAACCCGCTGACGGTGGCTTCGGTCGGCATCGCCGATGCCTGGCTGTTCCTCAAAGGCTTCGACTATTACAGCCGCAGCGATTTTCCGCACGGCTTCGTCGTCATGGCGATCGTGCTGTTTGCCGTCTCGTTCTGGACCCGCAGCCAGGCGGCGCGCCACCTGATTATCCTGTCGGTGCTGTTCTATCTTGTGCTGCTGGTCACCAACCACGACACGCTGCAGGTGGCGATCCCGCTGGTCGTCGCCTCGGCGCTGCTGTTCGCGGCCTCGGTCTTCGCGCCTGGCCCGGTCGACCTGGTCGTGCAACTCGGCGGCCGCTTGCCCTTACACGCGCTGCTCGGCTTCCTCACCGGCCTCGCAATGATCCAGTTCGAACTCGCCGACGAGAGCACCTACAACAGCGGTTTTGCCCTCGCTTCGGCGATCGCGCTGGCCGGTGTTGTCGCCGCGATTGTGCTGGCAGGACGGGAGAGCCGTGGGCTACGCTGGCTTGCCTATCTCGGCTTCGCCTTCGAACTCGCCATCATCTATGTCGTGACCCTGCAATCGATGCTCGATACGGCCGGTTTCTTCCTGGCCGCCGCGGTGCTGCTCGGCATCCTCGCGATCGTCATCATCCGCGTGGAAAAACGCATGAAGGGCCCAGACGCCAAGGGAGCCACGGCATGATCACCGGGAAAAGGCTTGTCATCTCGGCGCTGGTGCTGGCGCTCGTCCAGATAGGCTTCCTGAGCTGGATCATCGCCGGCCGGGCGGCGATCCTGCGCAACGGCAAGGAAGTGCTGCTGAAGATCGAACCCGTCGATCCGCGCGACCTCCTGCGCGGCGACTATATTATCCTGGGCTACGAGATTTCACGCATACCGGTGAAAATGATCGCCAACATTCCGCCCGACAAATTTTCAAGCGACGATACGTCGATTGTGGTGCGCCTGAAGAAGGGCGCCGACGGCTATTGGCAGCCGACGGCCGCCTGGTTCGGCCAGGCGCCAACGATGGCAACCGCCGACGAGGCCGATATTCTAGGCCACATCGCCGAAGGCTGGGACCTTCGCGGCGAAGAGGCGACCATCGCGCCGGACTATGGCATCGAGCGCTTCTATCTGCCGGAAGGCGAGGGGATGGCGATCCAGAACGACATGCGGGTGCGGCCATTCGGCATCCGTCTTGCGCTTGCCGGCGACGGCACCGCGCAGATCAAGGCGCTGGTCGACGGCGACAAGACGCTGTTCGAGGAACCACTCTACTAGGTCCCTTATTTCCGATGGTGTGAAGCATGCCAGTTAGCCTGTCGACGCGTGACGACATCAACCTCGACACTGTCTTCCGCGTCGCCTGGAAGAAGGACACGGTGGAGATCAGCGAGAAGGCCTTGCAGCGCATCGCCGAATGCCGCGCCTCGTTTCTGAAGCTGATTGAATCCGATCCGCCACCGGTCATCTATGGCGTCACAACCGCCATGGGGGAATTGGCAAGCCGAAAGCTCGAACCTGACGAGCGTGATCGCCATGCGCGCATCAAGGCGTTTGCCGCCGCCACCTCGTTCGGCGATCCCTTGCCGGATCGCGTGGTCAGGGCGATCGTGCTTGCCCGTCTGACAAATTTCATCGAGGGCAACGCCGCCACCACGCCGCGCATCGCGCTTGCCGTGGCCGCGATGCTCGACGGTGGGCCGATGCCTGTCGTGCCGGCCTCCGGCCAGGGCGGCGCCGGTGAGATCCTGGCGCTCTATCCCTTGTTTGCAGAACTTTCGACGCGCTTCGACCTCGAGGTCAAGGAACGCGGCTCGCTCATCAACGGCTCGCCCTGCGCCGCCGCTTTGGTGGCCGACGCAGCGCTCGCGGGGCGCCGCCGCATCCGCATGGCGCAAAAAGTGTTCGCGCTGTCGATCGAAGCGTTTCGCGCGCCGCTCGAGCACTATGACGCGGCGCTCGACACGCTCTGGGGCGATGAGCATGAAACGGCTGCCCTGCAGGGATTGCGGGAGTTTCTGGTTGGCGCCGGCGATGGGCGACGCAACTATCAGGCGCCGGTCAGCTACCGCATCGTGCCGCGCCTCCTCGGCCAGGCGCATCGTGCGCTGGCGACGGCCGAGCGGGCGGCCAATGTGTCGCTGGCCTCGGTATCGGACAATCCCGTCTACATCCCGCCCGACGATGCACATCGGCTCGGCCGCTGCATCTCGACCGGCGGCTATCACAATGCGATGGCAACGCCGGCGCTGGACGATCTGGCGGCGATATGGGCCGACATCTGCCTGCTCTGCGACCGCCACGCCTCGAAGCTTCTGAACGGCAAGGTGTCGCTGCTGCCGGATCTGCTGATGACCGGACGTCACTCAGCCGACAGCGATGGCCATGGCAATGTCGGCTATGTGCCGATGGCGATCACCGGCTATCTCGAACAGGCCAAGCTGGCGGCGCAACGTACCTTCATTCCGGGCACGGAATCGGCTGGCGCGGGGCAGGACGACGTCGCCACGACGGCGTTCTTCGCATGGACCAAGGAAGCGACCGCCGGCCGCTGCGTCGATGCCGCCATGGCGATGCTGGCAATGATCGCCTCGCAGGCGCTGCACGTCACCGAACGGACGCCGCCGCCGGCACTGCGTTCCTTCGTCGATCAAATCAGAGCTATCGTGCCGCCTGTCGGCGCCGATCGCGTGCTGGGGCCGGAGCTTGCCAGGTTGGCGGAATGGTTCACTGAGAAAGTGTTCGAGGCGTAGAGATGCCAACAAAGCGGTAGCCGGTGAATTGGTGCGCCTGAACGGATGAAATTCGAACCTGCCGAGCTTCAGGTGGCCTGCCACCCGAAGCTCGAAGGGTGGTGCGGACGACGGGAATCGAACCCGTACGATCAGAGATCGAGGGATTTTAAGTCCCTTGCGCGATTGCTTGGTTTGTTGCTGGCCAAGGGTTCTGAGCGTCTAGCCCTCCCACATCGTCCCTCGAAGTGTGGGAGTTTCCCACTCAATTCCCACTGGGTTACCGTATGTGGGAAATGCCTTTTTCGCTTTCCAAATAAGTCGGCGCCGCCTAAGTCTGCGGCGTACGCGGGCGTGGTGAAATTGGTATACACACCGGACTTAAAATCCGGAGGCTTCGGCCATGCGGGTTCAAGTCCCGCCGCCCGCACCATGCTTCCCAAAGGATCGAACGCATCACGGAACAGAGGCAATTTAAGCATGGCTAGGCGACCAACGAAAAAACCAGCGAAAAAGATGTCGGCCGGACCGCACAGCTTGGCGCTGCGATTGGATGTCATGGGGGTAACCGCATACATGACCAAAGCTGCAATTGACGAGCTCATCAAAGAGCTAGTCAGGATTAGCAGGTCTGATCCGGAGGAACTCCATGATGTGCATGTTGCGATGCACTTCGGCGGCTGGACGCCCTCAGGCGAATACATCGCGCCGAGTTTCGGCCATCACCATGGGCTTGGATCAATCTTGACTAAACTGCGCAACGAGCAACTGAAGGACGGCATGACGAAGGCGGAAATCGAAAGCGGCATCACGCCAGATGAGGCGTATCGGACTTTCGATATTACCATCATGCATGTGTCTCCCGAGGTAGTTCGGCGCGCGGCCATCGAAAACGAAGCGGCCGAAGAACAGCAGAACTGACGAGCCGCAGGTATGCGCGAGAGAAGTGTTTTAAGTCCCTTGCGTCTACCAATTCCGCCATGTCCGCAGGCCAGCCCTTTTCAGACGCCAGACACAGGCCGTCAAGTCGTGTTGTTGAGCGTTCGCCGAACGTGCAAACAGACCGGGCGGCTTGATGATACTGGCGCGATCACGGAATTATCGGCGCGGCGGGTAGTGGTAGGATGCCTTGTGGTGGATTTGATCCGCCAAGGCCGGCGCCTCTCAGGCCCAACCCATTCCCCCCGCCCACTGGGAGCGTCGGCCACCCTTCCATGAAGAGAGCCCCTCAAGTGGTCGCCTGGGCCGGCAGCGTCGCGATTGTGGGCCTGGTCAGAACTTGTAGCTCAAATTGATCCCGACCGTATTCAGCTTCACGTTCTGATCGCGATCGTTAAAGGGTTCTGCCACCTCGTAGTGCTCGGAGCCGAAATCATAGTAGCGATACTGCGCGCCGACGACGAACTTGTCGGTCAGCGCGTAGTCGACGCCGGCACCCACAGTCCAGCCGACATTCGTGCGCGTGCTGTCGAACGCCGGACCCGCGACTTGCGATGTTTCGATGCCGGCAAAGGCGACGCCGCCAATGCCGTAGACCAGCAGGCGGTCCATGGCGTAACCCGCCTTGGCGTTGACCGACCCGAACCACTTGATGTCGGTGCCGAATGTGCTTCCCAGCGCCGATACCGTCGTGCCGCCGACCGAGGAATAGTTGAGGTCCGCCTCGGCGCCGAGCACCGCCTGGTCGAATTGCCACAGGCCGGCGACGTGGCCGCCGACAAAACCGCCGTCAATGTCGGGCGCGATGGAAAACGGCGCACCTTCTGTCACCGATACATCGGATTGGCCCCAGCCATAGCCGGCCTGCAGACCAGCGTAATAGCCCGTCCAGTCGAATCCGGGCGCGGTCATCGGCACGTCGACCGCCGGGTCGGCTGCAAAAGCCGGCACGGCCAGAACGGCAAGGAAACCGGCACTAGCGACCATCAATCGACGCATCGAACTCCCCGAAATGACGGTTCAGAAAGATCCTCGTCAGAAGGATAACCGCATTCGCCGCAATCGCAATCCCCCTGTCGCCGTACAGAATCCTCTATTTGGCATCGATGAAGTCCAGCACAGCCCGGCTATATTCATCCGGCGCTTGCAGCATGGCGAAATGACTGGCGTTGGGCAGGATGATCAGCTTCGCACCTGGGATGGCGGAGGCGATATAGTCGGTGTGTTCGCGCTTGATCGCCTCATCGTGGTCGCCGGCAACGATCGCCGTCGGCGTGGTTATCTCGGCAAGCTGTTCCTTGCTCCACGCCGGCTCGCTCTCCCACATGTGGCTCATCTGCGCCACGAAGGCGTCATACTGGTCCGGTGTTTTCGACATCTTCTTGTAGTCGCGGCCGGAGCGGTCGATGTAGGCGGCAAAGGTCTTGTTGGTCATCACGCCCGGATCAAGGCCGTCGGTGGTTACGTTGGCGGCTTGCGCGAACAGCCTTGTCAGCCGCTCCGGATGATGCAGTGCGATGTCGATACCGATGATGCCGCCATCGCTCCAGCCGACAAGCGCGGTCTTGTCGATCTTCAGGTGGTCGAGCAGCGCCAGATAGTCCGATGCCATCAAGTCGTAGCCATAGGGCTGCTCGGTGCGGGTGGAGCGGCCGTGGCCACGGCTGTCGGCGACGATTACCTTGTGCGTCTTGGAAAGCGTGGCCACCTGGCTGGCCCAGATGTCGCCGTGGCCGAGGCCGCCATGGATGAGCAGCACCGGATCGCCCGCGCCGAAAACGGCGTAGTACATCTGGATGCCGTTCACCGGCGCGTATCCGCTCTGATCGGGTTTGGGCATGGCCGCTGGTTCCGGCAAGGTCTGCCAACGCTCCTCGGCCACGGCAGAAGTGGTCGACGCTGCGAACAAGATAACGATGGCGAACGCTTTCCAAAAACGGGTCATGTCTTCCCTCATATGGTTCGGTTCGCGGTCAGCATCGCCTTCCAGCCGGATTAGTCAACAAGCTCGCCCTGACGCGGTATGTCGGACCGACGGCTCTGGCGGCGCCCGCCGACATTTGCGAGACTGGCGGCAACCGAGGAATCGCCAATGACGAAAGCAACGCCCGCAAAACCCAGACCGTGGACCGAGATGGCGACACATCTGGTCGATGTCGCCGTGGGGCGCAAACCCGCTGACCTGGTCGTGCGCAACGGCCGCTGGGTGAACGTTCATTCGGGCGAGATCATCGCCGGCACCGACATCGCCATTGCCGGCGGGCGCTTTGCCTATTGCGGGCCCAATGCCAGCCATGCAATCGGCCAGGGCACCAAGGTGGTCGATGCCGGCGGGCGTTATCTGGTGCCCGGCCTCTGCGACGCGCATATGCATGTCGAGAGCGGCATGGTGACGGTGACCGAGTTCTGCCGGGCCGTCATTCCGCACGGCACCACCTCGATGTTCATCGACCCGCACGAGATCGCCAATGTTCTGGGTCTGCCCGGCGTGCGGCTGATGCATGACGAAGCGGTCGCCATGCCCATCAACGTGCATGTGCAGATGCCGTCCTGCGTGCCTTCGGCGCCGGGGCTGGAACATGCCGGCGCCGAGCTGACGGTCGCCGATGTCGCGGAAGCGATGACCTGGGAGAACATTATCGGCCTGGGCGAAGTGATGAATTTCCCCGGCGTCGTCGCCAATGATCCGGTGATGTCGGGCGAGATCGCGGCGACGGTTCATGCAGGCAAAACGGTCGGCGGGCATTATGCCTCGCGCGATCTCGGCCTGCCGTTCCATGGCTACGTCGCCGGCGGCCCCGAGGACGATCATGAGGGCACGCGCGCCGAGGACGCCATCGCCCGCGTGCGCCAGGGCATGAAGGCGATGCTGCGGCTGGGCTCGGCCTGGTACGACGTCGCCTCGCAGATCAAGGCGGTGACGGAGAGCGGCATCGATCCGCGCAACTTCATCCTGTGCACCGACGACAGCCATTCCGGCACGCTGGTCCAGGAGGGCCATATGGACCGCGTGGTGCGCCACGCCATCCAACAGGGATTGAAGCCGGTGACGGCGATCCAGATGGCGACGCTCAACACCGCCCAGCATTTCAAACTGGAGCGCGAGATCGGCTCGATCGCGCCGGGCCGGCTGGCCGACCTGCTGATCGTCTCGGACCTCGCCGCAATGACCATCGACGAGGTCTATGCACGCGGCGTCAGGGTGGCCAAGGGCGGCAAGCTCGAAATCGACATTCCGGCCTATGATTACCCCCGGACGGCGAAGAACACCGTCAAGCTCGGCAAGAAGTTGAAGGGCGACGACTTCGATATCGCCGCCCCCAAGGGCGCCAACGAGGTTCGGGTGCGTGTCATCGGCGTCATCGAGAACCAGGCGCCGACGCGCGCGCTGGAGGCCGATCTGCCGGTCGAGGACGGGCTGGTCGCAATGGACCGCCGCAACGACATCTGCCAGATCGCGCTGGTCGAGCGTCACAGGGGCACGGGCGGCGTCACCAACGCCTTCGTTTCGGGCTTCGGCTATATGGGCGACTGCGCCATGGCGTCCAGCGTAGCGCATGACGCCCACCACATCATCTGCGTCGGCACCAACAAGCAGGACATGGCGCTGGCGGTAAACCGTCTGGGCGCGGTCGGTGGCGGCGTCGTGCTGTTCTCCAAGGGCAAGGAACTGGCGCTGGTCGAAATGCCGATCGCAGGCCTGATGTCGGACGAACGGGCGGAAATCGTCGCGGCCAAGGCCGAGAAGCTCACCGAGGCGATGCGCAAGATGGGCTGTTCGCTGAACAACGCCTACATGCAGCACTCGCTGCTGGCGCTGGTCGTCATTCCGGAGCTCAGGATCTCCGATGTCGGCCTGATCGATGTGACGACATTCCAGAAGGTCGATCTGTTCGTCTAGGATTGTTGCTATTCAGGCCATGCCGGCCTGCAAGTAGCGATTTTCTGCGCTTCCGGTGCTCACGTACTTAAGTACGCTCCGCTCCGGTTCTCGAAAACCACCACTTTCGGCTCGGCCTGACCCGAATCTCAACAATCCTAGGGCCAATGTCGCCCGCCGGCTCACCCGCCGGTGGCGATGGTCAGCACCTTGAACGGCGTGGTGATGACGATCTCTGCGACCGAGCCGACGGCCTTGCCGAGGCCCTGGCCGAGATTTTTGAGCTGTGTCGGGTCGGGTTCGTCCGAGGCGAGGCCCGCCGGCGCCCGCAGCCGGTCGCCGAGCAGTTGCACCAGCATCGGGTTGTCGGCGAATTTGGCGTGGTTGAGGCGGTCGCCGCCCTTGGCCTGGGAAAGATCGACCACCGACACGCCATAGCTGGCGAGGTCTGCAGCGTTGCCGTAGTCGCCGACGCGCGGCTTGTCGCCCGAGATCAGGGACGAGAGCTTGAGAGCCCGGTCATCCGCAGAGAGCAGGATGGCGAACGGCTTGTCGGGTTTGCCGTAGCGGATCATCTGCTTCTTGAAGACGTCGACATCGATGTCGGGCGAGGCCAGGATGACGTAGCCCAGTTTGCCGCCGAGATCCCGGTCGCCGGTGATGGCAAGCTGGCGCAGCGCCTCCATGGTCACCCAGGTTCCCATCGAATGGGCGATGATGTCGATGCTCTTGACCTTTGTCTTGGCCAGCATCCGGAGCGTCGCCTCGAGGTCGTCGCGCGCTGCGTTGGCGCTTTCCTTGTCGTAGATATAACCCGTGGTCTTGCCGCTCGAAGCCCAGGAGAACAGCACCGGGGTGCCGGGATATTTGGTGTCGTGGGCGATCTGCGTCAGCCGGTAGATGCCGTCGTCAAAACCGTTGTTGAAGCCGTGCACGAAAACCAGCGCACGGTCGCCGCGCATGGAAATGTCGGCGCCGACCGCTTTGGCGAACTGGGGCGCGCCCTCATAGAAAATGACGTCCTTGGCGGTAAAATCCTTGGCAGGATTGCTGTTTGCCGATCCCTTGGCCCGCTCGATGGCGCCGACCTGATGGCTTTTGGGAACGGTGACGTCGACACGGGCAAAGCTGGTGGTCAGCGAGCGATCGCCGTCGTAAACCTGTCGCGGCTCTTTTGTTGCCCTCTGGCGGGTGGTGGCGACGAAGATTTCATGCGTGGCCGCGATGTCGGATGCGGGCACCGAGACCGTCGTCCTGTTGAGCAGGTCGTGCGGTTTTCCGCCAGCGCAGCCGGTGACAGCGAGCGCCAATGCAACGACGAGGTAGCTCTTCGAACGCACGGTCACACGCAGGCTCCCGCAAAAGGGGACGTCAAACGCGTGACGTCGCTGGCTATTCCGATAAGGCCAGAGACCGGCGCGGTCCAGTTCAAAGTGAATCCATACGTCCGCGATGCCGGGCAGGCATGGCCGCGAGACCGCACCTATTGGCCAAGCAGGCTGATGCGGTCGGTGACATCACGGTCGCTGGCAAAGCCGTCATCCTCGCGCAGCCGCTGGCCGATCATCTTCACCAGCGTCGGATTGTCGGCGAACTTCGTATGGTTGAAGCTGTCCGATCCCTTGACCTTGGACAGGTCGACGACCGTCACGCCATAAGAGGCAAGATCGGCGGCATCCTTGTAGTCGCCGACACGCGGCCGTGAACCGGCGATCAGGCCGGAGAGCCGCAGCGCACGGTCGTCGTCCGACAACAGCAGGATGAACGGCTTGTCGGGCTTGCCATAGCGCCGCATCTGGCTCTTGAACACGTCGACATCGATGTCGGGCGAGGCCAGCACCACGTCGCCGAGCTTACCGCCGAGATCGCGATCGCCGGTGATGGCCATCTGGCGCAGCGTTTCCATGGTGACCCAGGTTCCGAGCGAATGTGCAACGATGTCGATGCGCCGCGCGCCGGACTGCTCCAGCATCCTGAGCGTCACTTCCAGTTGGTCGCGGGCAGCGCTGGCGCTTTCCTTGTCATAGACATAGTCGGTGGTCCTGGCGCCGGATGCCCAGGAAAACAGCACTGGCGTGCCGGGATAGCCGGAATCATGGACGATCTGGGTCAGGCGATAGACGGCGGCATCGAAGCCGGTGTTGTAGCCATGCACGAAGACCATGACGCGGCCGCCGCGCGCTGCGATGTCGGCGTTGAGCGCGCTGGAGAATTTCGGCTGCGTGTCGTAGCCGACGACCTCGGAAGCCATGAAATATTTGGCCGGGTCGTCCGACTTGCCGCGCGAGCGGCGCTCGATCTGGCCGGTCTTGTGAAGCCCCGGAACGGTGACGTTGACGCGGGCATAGTTCAGCGTCGCCGACCGTTCGCCGTCGAAAACCTTGTTGGGATCGTCGGATTTCTTGCGCGTCGTGGCGATGAAGATCGAGTGGTTGCCGGCGATCTCCGTCACCGGCGCCGACACCATGGCGCTGCCAAGCAATTCCTGTGTTTGCTGGCCGGCGCAGCCGGCGACGAACAAGGCCAGGACAACGGTAAAAATCTTCTTCAAAGGCACGCCTGAATTTCCAACTCCGGCCGAAAGGCCTGTCTATCCTCACGATACCTCCCGGACAGGCAGAGTGCGGCAGAACTAAGTCCTGTCGAGTCGAAATGTGATCGGCGCCCCGCTGCGGCCATCGCAGTGTTGCGCGAAAGCCAAAATGGCGGGAAACGCCTGCGTGATGTGCGCAATGAGCGGCGTCGCCGCTGGCCCTCCAATCCCCGCGGAGATAGCGATTTCATACCGCCCGATGCGAGGGGGCATGAGAATGCACCCGCAAGTAGCTGAAAATATTTCGCAAAATTTCCGCCCGGAAGGACGTAAATGATGGACGATGGCGCTGCGGAGCCGGATATGTGATAGGCGGGCTCGCGCCGCACCTGGTCATGGCGCTCAACAACCGAACGTTCGCGACCCGATTAATGATAGAGATCCGCGGACAGCATGCAACGCAAGGTGATTTTCCCCAGGGGTGGTTTCCGATGAACAGTTTCTCTTCCCGCGTTGCTGCCGCTGCCGCCGCGATCCGCCAGATCTTCCCTGAAACGCCGCTACAGGAAAACGACTATCTGTCGAAAAAGACCGGTGCGCGGGTGCTGTTGAAGCGCGAGGATCTGTCGCCGGTCCGCTCCTACAAGATCCGCGGCGCCTTCAATTTCTTCCGCAAGACACTGGCGGCCGGCAACGAGGCCGAACTGTTCGTCTGCGCGTCCGCCGGCAACCACGCGCAGGGCTTTGCTTTCGTCTGCCGCCATTTCGGCAGGCGAGGCGTCGTGTTCATGCCGGTGACGACGCCGCAGCAGAAGATCGACAAGACCAGGCTGTTCGGCGGCGATTTCATCGAGATCAGACTGGTCGGCGATTTCTTCGACGACTGCTATCGCGCTGCCCTGGAATTCACCGACAGTTCCGGCGCCCATATGGTGCCGCCCTTCGATCACAAGGACATCATCGAGGGCCAGGCAACCGTTGCCTACGAGATCGCGGACCAGATGCCGGGCGCCCGCATGCCCGATATCGTCATGCTGCCGGTCGGCGGTGGCGGACTTGCCGCGGGCGTCACCCACTATTTCGCCGATCAGGGCAGGGAAGCACGCTTCGTCTTCTGCGAACCGGCAGGCGCGCCGAGCCTGCGCGAGAGCCTCGCGGCGGGGAAACGGCTCAAGCTCGCCAAGGTCGACAATTTCGTCGATGGCGCCGCGGTGGCCGAGATCGGCCGCGAGCCGTTGCGTCATCTCAAGGATTTTCCGGCCGACACGGTGCGGCTAATCCCGGAAAACAGGCTCTGCGCCACCATGATCGAGATGCTCAATGTCGAAGGCGTCGTGCTGGAGCCGGCCGGCGCGCTGGCGATCGATGCGCTCAAGGATTTCTCCAAGAAGGAGATCAGGGGCAAGACCATCGTTGCCGTGGTTTCGGGCGGCAATTTCGATTTCGAGCGGCTGCCGGACGTCAAGGAACGGGCGTTGCGCTTCGAGGGTCTGAAGAAATACTTCATCATCCGTTTTCCGCAGCGGCCGGGCGCGCTGCGCGATTTCCTCGAACTGCTCGGACCCGACGACGACATCGCCCGTTTCGAATATCTGAAGAAATCGGCGCGCAATTTTGGTTCGGTGCTGATCGGCATCGAAACCAGGGACCGTCGCAATTTCGATCGGCTCAAGGCGAAGTTCGAGGCCGAGGGCGTTCAGTATCAGGACATCACCGACAACGAGACACTGGCCGGGTTCATCATATGAGCGATCGGATGATTGATCCGGGAAAAATCTTCGTCGCGCTGTTTTCCGGCATCAATGTCGGCGGCAACCGCATCGTCAAGATGGCGGAGCTGCGGTCGTTCTTCGAGGGCCTCGGCTTTTCCGACGTCGCCACCTACGTGCAGAGCGGCAATGCCGTGTTCCGGGCGAAGAAAGGCGACGCGGCGGCACTGGCGAAACTGCTCGAAGCAGCCTTCGAGAAGAAATGGGGGTTCCATTCGCGCATCATGGTGCGCGATCTCTCCTGGTTCGAGAAGCTGGTGCGCGAAAATCCCTATCCAGAAATTGCCGCGGACCACACGAAGCTGCACGCCTATGTGCTGGAACGCGAGCCGACCGCCGATGAGGTGGCGCGGCTGACCGAAAAGTGCACCGGCCCCGAACGCTTCGAGATCAAGGGCGATGTGCTCTACCTCAGCGCACCGAATGGGCTGGGCAAATCGGTGTTTGCCGGGCTGATCCCGCGCACGCTGAAAGTGCCGGGTACCGCGCGCAATTGGCGCTCGGTGCAGGCGCTGCTGGAGATGGCCGCACACGCCGGTGAGAAGTAGTTGGCCGGCTAGGCGGAAGTTGGTTTCCAGTCGAAGGTCAGTTCTTCGCGGAAAGCAAAGCGCTTGATGTGATCGGCGACAACGCTTTCCAGGCGCTCGATCGATCCTGCTTCGTCAGTCGACACCGTGATATGCAGCGCTGCGGCATCGGCAGCCATGACGGTACGGCCCATTGAGAGATCGATGGTGCCATGGGTGGGATCGAACTCGACCGGGAATTTGTGTGCCCAGTGCTTGCACAACTGCTGCAGGTAGCGGCTGGCATGTTCGGTGGCGACGTCGGCATGGCTGGTCGGCATGAATTCTCCTGGGCAAGCGCCCTTTTGCATGGCTGGGCGCCGGCCCAAGCCTGGCGCCTCAGCCAGACAGATAGGCGCCGCCCCTGAAAAACCAAACGGTAGCGGGCTCATCAGCCTGGCATTGTCCGCTCAAGACAGCGTGATCGGCTACCAGCTTCCGGTGTTCGCCATCGAAGCCCAAGGCTCAGCCTTGGCCTTGGCCGGGCCTTTCTGCAAAAGCTCGATCGAGATGCCGTCCGGCGACTTGACGAAAGCCATGTTGCCGTCGCGCGGCGGCCGGTTGATGGTGACGCCATTGTCCATCAGATGCTGGCAGGTGGCGTAGATGTCGTCGACCTCATAAGCGAGGTGGCCGAAATTGCGCCCGCCCTTGTAGTCTTCGGGATCCCAATTGTAGGTCAGTTCGACCAGCGGTGCCTTTTCATTGATGCCGCTCTCCTCGTCTTCCGGTGCGGCGAGGAAGATCAGCGTGAAGCGGCCCTGCTCGTTTTCGTAGCGGCGCACTTCCTTGAGGCCGAGCTTATTGCAGTAGAAGTCGAGCGAGGCATCGACGTCGGCGACGCGGATCATGGTGTGCAGATAGCGCATGTGATTTCCTCGATAAATTGCGTTGCGGCGCAACATAGGGTCGGCCCTGTCAAAGGGCAATCGTGCGGCGGTGCGCAATGCCGGCAAAGAACAAAACCGGTATTGCCCCAATGAACCGTGAAAAAAGGCACGGCAGGTCTTGCACACACCGGAAGCCGCAGTGTTAATCTGTTGGCAAGAATCAGTTGCGGTGTTCTTGAAAAGAGGGGGCATTCTTATGGGGGAAAAGGCCTCTTTCATGGGGCGGGACGGAACCCTTGGCGACGCCTTGCAGCGTGACGAAGGCGGCGACGCTTCTGATCTGCTCGAAGTAGCCGGCGCCATCAAGTGGTTCGATGTGGCCAAGGGTTATGGTTTCATCCTCCCGGATGACGGCATCTCGGGCGACATCCTCCTTCATGTGACATGTCTTCGAAGAGACGGCTTTCAGACGGCGCTGGAAGGCGCACGCGTGGTCTGCCTCGTCAAGCATGGCGAGCGCGGATTGCAGGCCTTCCGTGTGCTCTCCATGGATGTCACCACCGCGGTCCACCCGGCCGAGATGCAGGAGCAGCGCACCCATGTCGCTGTGACGCCGGAGAGCGGTCTCGAACGCGCCTTGGTGAAATGGTTCAACCGCACCAAGGGGTTTGGTTTTCTCACCCGCGGCGAGGGTACCGAGGACATCTTCGTCCATATGGAAACCTTGCGCCGTTACGGTATCACCGAGCTTCGGCCCGGACAGGTCGTGCTGGTTCGTTTCGGGCGCGGCGACAAAGGCCTTATGGCCGCCGAAATTCACCCCGATATGGGGACCTTGCCGGTCTCGCACTAGGGCGTTTCCGGCCGAGGATCTCGAATGGCTTACAGGAACTGGCTGACCGCGGGCGCGATGTGCGCGATTGCCTTCATCGCCGCCGCCGGTGGTTACTTCTATTCCGAAAAGCCGACCTCGGCGGACAGCCGGGCAATGATCCTTCCGGCCGATCCGGCGCCATTGGTCGTGGTGACGAAAGGCGGTGATCGCTCTTTCTCCATCGAAGTCGCCGACACCGCCGCGGAGCGCGAGGCTGGCTTGATGTATCGCCAGGATATGGCGGACAACCACGGCATGCTGTTCGTCTTCGAGGTCCAGCAGCAGGTTGGCTTCTGGATGCACAACACCCCGATGCCGCTTGATCTGATTTTTGTCGGCCAGGATGGCAAGATCCGGGCGGTCAAGCACGGCGAGCCGCAATCAGACGCCGTCATTTCGCCTGGTGTACCGGTGCGTTTCGTGCTTGAGCTCAAGGCAGGCACTGCCGCCAGGAACGGCATCGAGTATGGCGACCTTTTGCGCCATCCGGCGGTGGGCACGGTGTCCGGCCCGAGCATGCCGCCCGCCGACAATGGCGATGCACCCAATGGCGGTGGCGGTTGAGTGCGCAAGCGGGGTCGCTGATGCAGTTTTTCACCCATGACGGCTTCGATCTTGCTTTCCTCGAGCGCCAGCCGGAATCGGGCGAGGGCGATCCGGTGCTGATGATCCACGGCTTCGCTTCGAGCCACTATGTCAACTGGGTGTCGCCCGGCTGGTTCAAGACGCTGAACGATGCCGGTTACCGCGCCATCGCCTTTGACAATCGCGGCCACGGCGCGTCGTCCAAGAGCTATGATGAGGCGGACTATACGCCGGTCAAGATGGCCTCCGATGCCACTGCCTTGCTCGACCATCTCGGCATCGAGCGCGCCCACGTCATGGGTTATTCGATGGGCGCGCGCATCGCGGCGTTCATGGCGCTGTCCGATCCGGACAAGGTGGCGACGCTGGTCTTCGGCGGCCTCGGCATCGGCATGATCGACGGTGTCGGCGATTGGGATCCGATTGCCGACGCGCTGCTTGCCGAAGATCCGGCCGCGACCAGCCATCCGCGCGGCCGGTCGTTTCGCGCCTTCGCCGACCAGACCCGCAGCGATCGCCGTGCCTTGGCGGCTTGCATCGCCAAATCGCGCGAATTGCTGAGCGAGCAGGATGTTGCCCGCATCGCCCAGCCGACGCTGGTCGCCGTCGGAACCACCGACGACATAGGCGGCTCGCCCGATGAGCTTGCAGCGTTGATGCCGAACGCCAGCGCTTTTCATATCGAGGGCCGGGACCATATGCTGGCCGTCGGGGACAAGACCTTCAAGCAGCGCGTGCTGGAGTTCTATGCCGAAAATCCGCTCTGAGCGGAGGGCCAGGGCAGCGAGAAGCAGTGCCGTAGTCGGGGACGAGGCTGCTTGGCATCGTGATAGGCGCCTATCCTGATTGTCCTTAGCCGTTTGCAAGGGCCGCCAGCGATCGCGCGATGTTTTCCCGGGCCTGCGGTTCGAAGCGCTGGCGAAACTCTTGCGTGTGGAAGATATGCGGGCGGGCGAGGAAACTCTTCAAGACGGCACTGCGTCCGGCTCGCCACATCGGCTCCTCCACCCAGTGGTACTCGCGCCGCACGGCGCGCTCATAGGCGTCGAAGGCGTCCGGTGCGGCACCCAGGATCGACAGGTCCATATCCAGGAAAAGACTTGCGTCCCGTGTGGCCGTCGCGTCGTCGAACGGCGGCACCTGGTGCGTGGCGGTGGCGACGATCATTGCCGAGATGCGGTTGATACGTGAAGGATCTGCGCGGCCCGCCAGCTTTTTTTCGGCAAGGGCGGCACTTTGCGCCTCATTGTCCTTGGCCTTGCTGTCATAGACGGCATCGTGGAACCAGATCGCCGCTTCGATCGCCTCGGGATCGGCCAGCAACCTTCGATAGTCGCCAGCCAGCGCCAGCATCGCTTCGATATGGGCAAGGTTGTGGTAGTGGCGGCCTTGTGCCCGGTAGAGCCCTGAGAGCTCGCTTTTCAGCGCGTCGTCGATCAAGGGTTCGTTTTCCATGGCTGCTTGAATTCCCGCGAACCAAATCCATTTGACAAAAGCACTAAGGAAAATTGAGTTCAATCGTGCTATGATCTGGCTTATATGTGCGGCCAGGCAGCAGGCAAGCACAACAGGCAAGCCAGGCAGGACGCAGGACGAGACGGCGATGAACAGCATCAGCATTTCCCGACACAGCGCATTGAAGCCGGTCGATCCGATCTGGCGTTCGATCCGCGACGAGGCCATGGAGGCTGTCAACCGCGACCCGCTGCTCGCTGCATTCCTCTATTCGACCATCCTCAACCAGGACAGCCTGGAAGAAGCAGTCATTCATCGGCTGGCCGAGCGGCTGGCGCACCAGGACATCGGCTCCGATCTCATCCGCCAGACCTTCAAGTCCATGCTGGCCGACGACAAGGAGTGGCCGACGACGGTACGTGTCGACATCCAGGCCTATTACGATCGCGATCCGGCTTGCGACCGCTTCATCATGCCGGTGCTCTATTTCAAGGGGTTCCACGCCATCCAGACGCATCGGCTGGCGCATTGGCTGTGGAACCAGGGGCGCAAGGATTTCGCGCTCTATCTGCAGAGCCGCTCGTCCTCGGTCTTCCAGACCGACATCAACCCGGCCGCCCGCATTGGCAAGGGCATCTTCATCGACCACGCAACCGGCCTCGTGGTCGGCGAGACCGCGGTCATCGAGGATGACGTGTCGATCCTGCATGGCGTGACGCTGGGCGGCACCGGCAAGGCCGGCGGCGACCGCCACCCCAAGATCCGCTACGGCGTGCTGATCGGCGCCGGCGCCAAGATCCTCGGCAACATCGAAATCGGCCATTGCTCGAAGATCGCGGCAGGCTCGGTGGTGCTGTCGCCCGTACCGCACAACAAGACGGTTGCCGGCGTGCCGGCCCGCGTCGTCGGCGAGACCGGCTGCGATCAGCCGTCGCGCCAGATGGACCAGCTTTTGCCGTCGCAGACGATGGATCAGGTCGTCAGTTTCGACATCTGATCGTCATATGTCCGCTGCCTGAGGCCGTGGGCAGACATGGGCGATTGTTCTCGCCCAAGGTCTTTTGAGATTCAGGTCAGGCCGAGCCGAAAATGGTGGGTTCCGAGAACCGGAGCGGAGCGTACGTTTGGGTACGTGAGCACAGTTCTACCGCGACGCGGTAGAACGGGGAAGCGCAGGAAACCGCCATTTGCAGGCCGGCCTCACGTGAATATCAACAGACCTTAATCAGGCCGCTTGCCTTTACATCGCCATTGTCGACGTGCCAGAAGCGCGTTCGAACGAGCAAGCCCGATGATCGGAGAAGACTGTTGAAGCCGGACGAAATCAGAAAGCTGGACGCCTATTTCAAGCGCGTCTTCCAAAACCCCAAGCTTGAGGTCAAGGCGCGGCCGCGCAAGGACGATTCGGCCGAGGTCTATGTCGGCGACGAATTCCTCGGCATCGTCTTCAAGGACGAGGACGACGGCGACTACAATTTTTCGATGGCGATTCTCGACATCGATCTGGCCTGAGCCAGCAAATCTTGCGGTCGGCCGGCTCATGCGGCCGGCCAGCCGGTTCCCTTGAAGCGTTCTTAACGTCCCGCCTTCAGAACGCGCCCGGCTTCGGTGGCGATTGCCGCGTCGAGCGCCTGCCAATCGCCCAGAAACTCCCTTGGGAAGCGATAGGTGAGGCTGAGTTCGTCGCCGACCTGGATGTCGCGCTCGCAGGGCGCCAGCGATTGGTCGGCACTCGGCCCGCTCAGGCAACGGGCCACTAACGGCTCCTTGCCGGGGCGATTGCCGACAACCAGCACCTCGTTCAGATAGCCTGATTTCTTGTTGAAACCATAAATCATCGTGCCGCCAGGCCCGGCAGTGCCGGGTCGGGTGATCAGCGCGCTGTAGATCGGCGCGAAGCGGCCGCTCATGTCACGCGACATCATCTGCTGTTCGAAGGACAGGAAGACGATGCTTTTGGCTGTCCCCGTATGGTTGAAATCATCCCGCGCGGCCTCGCTGTAGCCGTCCATCTGGGGATAGCGCAGATAGAGGTCGAGCCGCGAGGCGATGCCGTCGCGCCGGGCCTGGGCGAAACGGATGGCATTGGCCGGGACCGTGATGACATTGTTGCCGATCACCACCTGGTGGGCTGTTGCGTCGTCGGTGTATCCGGCCATGGCGATCGAATGGCCGAACCATTTGCCGGCAAGGCTGATCGCCACCGACAACAGGGCGAGCGCCGCGAACCCGTAGAGCACCCGCTTCATCAGCGTGGAATCGACCACGGTGAGTTCGTTGGCGAGCGCTGCCTGCTTCATCTCAGTCCTCGGATCTCGGGCCGCCCGTCCGCCTCCAGTGTCCCCGGGCGGCACACATCGCACGGCATGGCTCTTGCAGCCTGCATGGAACGACTGTGCAATTTCATGGTAAATGGAAAGTTAAGATGGGACCGCTGGAACTCACACTCTTTGCTTTTGCCGTCGGGTTGACGGCCTGCGGGCTGGCCGGATCGGCCATGGAACTGGTGTCGGGCCGCAAGGTCGCCTTCACCGAACCCTATGTGTCGCCGTCACATGTCTTGCGCTCGCTGCTCGCCACGGCCTGTGCGGGACCGTTCATGCTGGTCAACGACGCCATCGATGCCCGGCGTCAGCGCCGCATTTCAACGTTGGCGCTGATGTCCTGCGGCTGCACGGCAATTGCGTGGACCTTGGCGCTGGGCGTCGTCGTGCTTGCCATTGCCTCATGGTCGGTCCGTCTCCTAGGGTCCGAGCTGCCAGCTTGAGACGATTCGGAGACCAGAAATGCCGCTTTATGCGATCGATGGAACAGAGCCCAGCTTCGCCGATGCGGACTCGAACTGGATCGCGCCCGATGCGACGCTGATCGGCGACGTCAGGGTCGGACGCAATGCCGGCTTCTGGTTCGGCGCCGTCATCCGCGGCGACAATGAGCCCATCGTCATCGGTGCCGACACCAACGTGCAGGAACATACGGTCATGCACACCGATCCCGGTTTCCCGCTGACGATCGGCGAAGGCTGCACGATCGGCCACCGCGCCTTGCTGCATGGCTGCACGATCGGCGACAACAGCCTGATCGGCATGGGCGCCATCGTGCTGAACGGCGCGAAAATCGGCAGGAATTGCCTGGTCGGCGCCGGTGCGCTGGTTACCGAGGGCAAGGAATTCCCGGACAATTCGCTGATCGTCGGCTCGCCCGCCAAGGCGATCAGGGTGCTGGACGACGCGGCCGTGGCAAGGTTGCGCGGCTCGGCGGCGCATTATGTCGCCAACGGCAAGCGCTTCAAGGCGGGGTTGAAGAAGGTTTGAGGCTAGCCTGGCATTTGCTGGTTTCTTAGCGCCTCAACTCACTGTTCGTCAGTTGCGCCCAGCCATCGCATCGCGCAGCAAGGAAGCACCGCCTTCAAAGCCGGCAATCTCGGCTTCCTCGATCGCGGTCCTGTAGTCATCGATGCGGGTTTCGAGCGCCGGGTCGGCGCCCGCCGCCAAAAGCAGACGGATCGCATCGACACTGCGGATGGCCACCGAATAGTGCAGCGGAGTCCAGTCGTTGACGCCCCGCATGTTGGGGTCGGCGCCAGCTTCGATCAGCACCCGCACGATGTCCAGCCTATTGGCGCGATCGGTGGACAGCGCCGCAATGATGGACGGAAACCCGCCATGATCCTGATAATTCGGATCCGAGCCCGCATCCAGCAAGGTCGAGATGAAGCCGACGGGACTCCAATAGATCGCATATTCCAGCGGATGCCCAAGGCCGAACTCAAACGGCATGCGCTCGTCGAACCAGCGCGAAGAGCCGCCCAAGGCTAGACCGAGGCCGTCGAAGTCGCCGGCCTTGAAGGCATCGTCGATCGCCTTGAAGAGGCGATGACGCTCGCATCGATCTTCCGGGATTTCCAACATCGCCGTGTTCCAGAAGGCGAAAACCAACGGCCTATATTGCCCCGATCCCCTGCGCGTGGAAAGGCGGTCGTCCGATGCGTCCAGTAGGTCGACGATGCGCATAACATTTCACGGATTGCTGATATAAGTCATCGCTGAATAATAATCTGCATCGCGGAGGTAGCTTTCCGGCATGCCATTCCAGCTCAGTGAGCAAACGCAGCAAATTCTTTCGCTAATTTGCATTCTGTTAGCTGGCGTCTTCATTGGTATGGCCTTGGAACGTCTCCTATCGAGGAAACGGAGGCAGGCATGGAGGGAGAGCAATAGCAGGCGCTGGGCGAGAGAGCGCAGAGGGGGCGACATTCTTAGCGGCCTATGGGTTGCCCCGAAGCCTGTTTCCGCGCCACCGAAACCGATTGATCCTGCTGACCAGTTGCGGATCGTCATGGGTGCGAGCTTCACTATTCAACCGCTCCTCAACAGGAGTGAAGTGCGCGTCTTCAAGGAACTTGATCGCATGGTGATCAGCTGCAATCCGGGATGGCAGGTGATGGCCCAAGTGTCACTGGGCGAAATTTTGCGCAGCGCGAACGCTGACGCCTACAGCTGCATCAACTCGAAACGAGTGGACCTTCTTCTTGTGGACGAGACTTGTCTGCCTCGACATGCGCTCGAATACCAAGGCCATGCGCATCACCAAGGCACAGCAGCAGCACGTGATGCGGTCAAAAAGGAAGCGCTGCGACGTGCTGGCATCAGTTACCATGAGATCGTCGGCGGTCACACGACACCTTCGGAACTCAGGCGACTGGTTGAGAGGCTGGTGGACAAGCCCACCGCACCGCAATAGCTGACCTTTTGCAACGCAGATTTCTCGGAACCTGATTGGTTTTCGAACGGCCATAGCCAGAAATGGCGGAGCCGGCCCGGGGACGGGGCCGGCTCCTTTCACCCGGTCGTTGGGGACGGGGAGGGTGGGGACTCGACCGGGTTTCTCCTGAAGCGCCTCGCATTCACGCGGCGCGCTTGAGCTCTGTTTTAGCGGACGCTGGCGACCGCGTCGGAGCGGCCGTCATTGATCGTCACCCAAACGCCGGAATTCTGGTCCGACTGGCGCTTGAGATAGGTGTAGTCGGTGTCCGTCCAGGACAGGACCTTGGTCTCAAGATTGTCGAGGATGAATTCTCCGAGGCTGGTGCGCACGGTCAGCACCGCGTGGCCGTCGCCATTCGGCTGGCGCGCCACCGTCATCAGCAGATTGCCGGCGGGGACGCCCGCATCCATCAACTCGCGGCGCTTTTCCAGCGCGTAATCCTCGCAATCGCCATAGCCATTGGCCGGATAGGCCCAATATTCCTCGACACCGTAGTTTTCCATGTCGGTGCGCGGCTTGATGCGGGTGTTGACCGAATTGTTGATGTTGACGATCGTCGCCCACAGCTTGCGGGTCAGTTCGACCGGCGCACCCCTGGGGGTCCGTTCGCTGCATTCGCCGGGAATGCGCTGGCAGAACTCATAGTGACCAACAGGCTGGGTGGTGCGTCCACCGGTGTGCATATAGGCCGGTCCCGCGGCATATGCTGATCCCCAAGCGGAAAGCTGCATCGCCATTGCCGCCAGCAACAGCTTGCCCCTCGTTTTCTTCATTGTTGTGGTCTCCCCGTTCGAAGGAGACATTGCCACGTGTGGATTTATTTGACGCAAAAGCGCGAAGTAGATATTGAGTAAAACTCCAATAGAATAAACGTAAAATTTGAATCATTTGAGTATTAATTCGTTTGGATCTGAAGGCTCCCACCTCGGGCGCGGAGCGCTCCCAGAAACAAGCTCCCAGAAACAAAAAACCGGCCGCAAGGGCCGGTTCCTGGAATGTTGCTGTCGGGCCTGCTCAGGCGCGTGGCGTGTTGAATTCGGAATCAAGCGTTTCGGGACGCTGGATCACAGCGAATTCGATGGCGACGCCATCCTCGAAATGACGCACGACCTGCCCGCGCATGGTGCCAAGCATGACCTGGATGCCGATCGCCGGTTTGACGTCGATTTCGACAGCGGCGCCGGAGAGCGAAAGGTCGATGATGCGGCACTGGTACTGGCGGCCGTCGGTGAGCTGCAGCACGCTTGTCGGATTGCGCGGTGCGACGCGCTCGTGGCGGCGATCTTCCGGCAGGTCGAGTTCATGCTTGTTGGCCAGCCAGGTCAATTGCGCGGCCAGCTTGTCCTTCTTGCGATCCGACGCAATGACGGTCATCGCGAAACCGTCCTGCAGGGTGCGTGTGACGACGCCTTCGATGCGGCCGATATGATCGATGTAGGCGATGATTTTTTCGCCGGGCATGCCGATGCGGTCGGTGCGAAACGCGACATTGCCCGGTGACATGTCGACGACTTGGCAGGGATGTTCGGTGCGGTCTTCCAGCATGAAGCGTCCGTAAATTTTAACCCGGACGCGCTGAAAGTTTCGCCTTTCAGCTTGGGACGGCGCATAGTCGACCGCCGCTGACCTCATGACTGCCTACACCCCGTTTGGCATCCCGCGCGCCGATGCGAGGAACTTCATCAGAGAAGTACAACAAAGCGGGTTAACAAAGGGGAAAAGCGGGCGCTCCAGCGTTTTCCTTTTTGCAGGCCGTGGTGCCAAAACCGCCGCGCAGTTTTGGGCGACGTGCATCAGGTCTCAAAAAACAGCGGACTATTCCTCGCGCCCGCCATCGAAGACGACGAGATGACGGATGCGACGCACCCGGCCGAGCGCCGAGATCGTCTCGGGTGCCCCAAGTTCATCGGGAACAAGCGAGGGAACATCGATCGCCGGGCGATTGTTCAGAAGCTCCTTCTCCGGATCTATGACGCGGATTGAATCGATCAACGCATCGGTGATCGGATCGGCACCCAGCCAGAAGGGTTTCTCCACGGCGCTGATGACGCCCAGGCAGCGCGGATTTTCGACGCCGCCGTCCAGCGGCAGGGCAAGCAGTTCGAACTTGTTGGAGCGCCCGTTGCGGCTGAAGCCCTCATAGCTGATGAGCACAACCGATTTCTGCTCGAACACGCCATGGATCAGGCGCGAGACGAGCCGCTGGTCCTTCTCGCGCCACAGCGATGGAAAGGAAAACCCCTTGAGCTCGCGGCCGTAGCAGGCGCAAAGCCTTGTGCCGGCCAGCCGGAATACGGCCTGTCCGCGCGTGTCACGTTCCAGGATAAAGGTGTCGGCCAGCAGCGACTTAATGTCGGCCGGTTCGACCTCCGAACGCTTCGGGGCGGGGCGTCCATCACGCAGGCGGTTCCAATATTGGAACAGCGTGATCGATCCATTCTGGTTCATGCTATGCTGCTCCGCGCAATCTGTCGTCTGATGTCCCATCGGTGAACAGAAGGGCGCCCTCCGAGGACCTACATGCGTTGCGGAGCAGGAAGCGTGCCAGCGTCGTTAACACTTGTTCACGGGTCGGGGCCGTTAAGGTTAACAAGTGGTTTACGTTGCGTCTGAGCGAGCCCCGTGGCACACAAAAACCACTCCAGAAGCGGTCGTTTCGCGACGATCGGCAGCACTTCAGTCAGAGTTTTAGGGGAGCAGGGGGCTCGACCGGCCGTTCAAGGGAAACCTTGAACGGCTTCTTTTTTGATTCGCGCCAGATGATTCGCGGTTTGCTGTTCGGTCCGCGTTAATCTAGATGCTCGAACCTGGAATCCCGCAGTGAGTGCAATTTCAAATGAGTGAACCGGTAATTCCCTCGGAAGCCGACCCGGTCGAGGGCGCGCCCGAGCCGCGGCGCGAGCCGGTGTTCAACCTGCCGCCCGTCGTGCTGGCGGTGATCGGCATCTGCGTCGTCGTCTATCTGTTGCAGCAATATGTGTTGAGCGAATCCCAGCAGATGACATTGCTGTATGACGGGGCCTTCATCCCCGTTCTCTACACCGGGCAATACGGCTTCGACTGGTTCCTGTTTTCGCGGCCCTTCACCTACGCGTTCATGCATGGCGGCTTTGCCCATATCGCCATCAACATGGTGTGGCTCGCCGCGTTTGGTTCACCATTGGCAAACCGTCTGGGAACGCTGTGGTTCGCGCTGTTCTTTGCCGCAACCGGGCTGGCTTCGGTCGCGCTTTTCTGGGCACTGCATCCTTACGGTGAGGCGCCGCTGGTCGGGGCTTCCGGTGCGATATCAGGCATGATGGGGGCTGCGGCGCGTTTTGGCTTCCGCACCGATCGTTCGGCCGGCAAGGCCGCCTTCGCCGGCCCGGTGCTGCCGATCGCATTCGTGTTGCGCTTACGCGGTGTCGTGATTTTCCTTGCCATGTGGATGGTCATCAATCTCGCCACCGGCCTGCTCGGTTTCGCCCCGGGGGTAGACGGCCAGATCGCCTGGGAGGCCCATATTGGCGGCTTTGTCGCCGGCTTCTTCGGCCTGCGCTGGTTCGACAGGAGATGGCAGGCGCCCGAATGGGAGACGGCCGACCACCACACTTGAAATGCAACCGATCACGGCGCACGATGTTCACTCTTACGTGAAGGCCGGTCAGGGCAGGAACCGGCAGGCAAAGCAGAGGAGGACGCCATGACGGTTAAGGCAATTCTCGAGAGAAAAGGCCATGACGTGTTGACGCTCGGGCCGAACGAAAAGCTTAGCGAAGCCATCCGTATCCTGGCAGAGCACAAGATCGGGGCGCTGGTCATCACCAATGGCGATCGCAAGATCGTCGGCATCCTGTCAGAGCGCGACATCGTCCGGGTTGTCGCCCGCGAAGGTGGAGCCGCGCTCGATATCCCCGTGCGTTCGGCGATGACGCCGAAAGTGAAGATCTGCAACGAAAACCACACCGTCAACGAGGTGATGGAGATCATGACCCGAGGCCGCTTCCGCCATCTGCCGGTGGAAAAGGACGGCATGCTCGATGGCATCGTGTCCATTGGCGACGTGGTCAAGCGCCGCATCGAGGATGTCGAACGCGAGGCCGACGAGATCAGAGCCTACATCGCCACCGCCTGAGCGGTGAGGCGAACCGCCGGCCGGAGAACCGACCGGCGGAGCCGTGGTTACCTGTTGTCGAGTTCGGAGCGGACGAGTGCGAGCCCGCGCCGGGTGATGCGGTAGGGTCCACCGTCAGACGAAGAAACAGCCTTCTTCCGCTTCAGTTTTCGAAACAGCTCGAGATCGACGCCCGGATAATGCCAGCCGTCGCGGGTTAGGCATTTGACGGAGGCGATCCGTTTCTTCTCGTTCTTTTCGATTTCAATGCGTCCGCCCTGCGCGAGCAGGTGCAGGATGCGCTGTTTCCACAGCGCCGCGCGTCCTCTTGGACGCGCAAAGGACGCTGTGGCACTTATGATTTGGCGCATGATCCTTTCCGAAAATCGATACCGATTTTCGGGGTCATGCGCTGCGCGAAATACCCATGTGAGAGTTTTCCGGGAAAACAAAAAATGCCGCCGCCGCGAAGCTTCGCGGCACGGGGTTTCAGGTTTTCTGCCCTGCCTCGCCAGGAGGTCAGGGCCTTACCGGGACTGAGCGTAAGTGGACATCCACTCTCCATTGGAATGGACCTCCTATAGGCGAACGCAGCTGAAAAGGCCAGTCCGCGGCTTTGCGCTTGTGTTTTTTGGGCGCTTGTCTCTTTTGGCGGTTTGCACTAGCGAAGTTGCACACCAAAGTGTGCGAAACGCATTATCCGCAGTTCCAATACGCAGGCCACCATGTCCCTCATCGACACCCGCACGCCCGACGCCAAGCGCCTTGTTTCCGGTGCCACCGGCGACTGGGAGATCATCATCGGCCTCGAGGTCCATGCCCAGATTACATCGGAAGCAAAGCTGTTTTCCGGCGCCTCGACCGCTTTCGGCGCGGCGCCCAACGCCAATGTCAGCCTGGTCGATGCGGCGATGCCCGGCATGCTGCCGGTCATCAACGAGGAATGCGTCAAGCAGGCGATCCGCACCGGCCTTGGGCTGAAAGCGCAGATCAACCACAAGTCGGTCTTCGATCGGAAGAACTACTTCTATCCAGACCTGCCGCAGGGCTACCAGATCTCGCAGTTCAAGCAGCCGATCGTCGGCGAGGGCACGGTGATCGTTTCCGTTGGCCCCGATCGTCAGGGCGAATTCGAGGACATCGAGGTCGGCATCGAGCGGCTGCATCTGGAGCAGGATGCCGGAAAGTCGATGCACGACCAGCATGTGACCATGTCCTATGTCGACCTCAACCGCTCCGGCGTGGCGCTGATGGAGATCGTCTCCAAGCCCGACATGCGCTCGGCCGACGAAGCCAAGGCTTATGTCACCAAGCTGCGCACCATCGTGCGCTATCTCGGCACCTGCGACGGCAACATGGACGAAGGTTCGATGCGCGCCGACGTCAACGTTTCGGTGCGCAAGCCGGGCGGCGAGTTCGGCACGCGCTGCGAGATCAAGAACGTCAACTCGATCCGCTTCATCGGCCAGGCCATCGACTTCGAGGCGCGCCGGCAGATCGCCATTCTCGAGGATGGCGGCAAGATCGACCAGGAGACGCGGCTGTTCGACGCCGTCAAGGGCGAGACGCGTTCGATGCGCTCCAAGGAAGAGGCGCATGATTACCGCTACTTCCCCGATCCGGACCTCTTGCCGCTGGAATTCGACCAGGCCTATGTCGATGCGCTGGCCAAGGAATTGCCGGAACTGCCAGACGACAAGAAGGCGCGGCTGATCGCGTCGCTCGGCCTGTCGGTATATGACGCCTCGATCCTGGTTTCGGAAAAGCCGATCGCCGACTATTTCGAGAAGGTGGCCGCCGGCCGCGACGGCAAGCTCGCCGCCAACTGGGTCATCAACGATCTGCTCGGGCAATTGAACAAGGCCGGAAAAGACATTGAAAACGCTCCGGTTTCCCCCGAGCAGCTTGGCGCGGTCATCGATCTGATCAAGGACGGCACCATTTCCGGCAAGATCGCCAAGGACCTGTTCGAGATCGTCTGGAATGAGGGCGGCGATCCGCGCCAGCTGGTCGAGAGCCGTGGCATGAAGCAGGTCACCGACACCGGCGCCATCGAGAAGGCCGTAGACGAGGTGATCGCAGCCAACCCCGACAAGGTCGAACAGGCGCGCGCCAAGCCGAGCATGGCCGGTTGGTTCGTTGGCCAGGTGATGAAGGTGACCGGCGGCAAGGCCAATCCACAAGCGGTCAACGACCTCGTCAAGACCAAGCTGGGCATCGAGTAGCGCGGTGTTTGTCCGCACCGCAGGTGAACGTGATCTGACGGCCATCCGGGCGCTGCTGGTCGAAACCTGGCACACGACCTATGACGCGGTCTATGGCCCTGATCGGATCGACCGGGTCATCGAGGATTGGTGTTCGCCGGCGAAATTGAGAGCTAGCCTTGAGCGGCCGAATGCCGAATTCCTGGTCGCCGACGACGGCAAGCGCATTGGCGGCGTCGCCTATGCCGAAAGCGTCGAAGGCGGCACCGTGGTCGACCTGCAACAGCTCCATGTCGCACCCGACCTGCAAGGCCGGGGCATCGGCGGGATGTTGCTCGATGAGGTGATCGAGAATTTTCCGGAAGCCCGCTCTCTACGCATCGAGGTCGTGGAGCAGAACAGGCGTGCGGTCGCCTTCTATCTGACCAACGGCTTTGCCGAGATTGGCGGGGCCGACAATTATGGGCCGGCGCAGTCCGGGATTGCTGCGTTGATTCTTGAGCGGATGCTGACCGCCTGAGCGCTCGATGATCGCGCGATTGCATCACGTTGTTGCGAGTGGACCCTCGAGCGCACGGCTTTCATTTGACGGCGCAAATATCGAGCGCAAAGCTGTGGCCGCTGACCCCAGCCATGATCGGTGTTTGACCGGTGGCATGCGAGGCAGCTTGGGGAATCGTCATGCCAAGCTTGCCGGAACTGATGCCGACACAGGTGTCGGACGAGACCTTTGGCGGCGTCACCTATCATATAGCGGGCGAGCTGGTGCCGGTGCTTTCGGTCGATGTCACGCGCATGCCGGTCTATTTCGAGCACCACATCCTTTTGTGGAAGAATTCCATCATCACCATCGGCCTGAAATCGCTGAAAGGCGCGCTGAAGCGGATGATGGCCGGCATGCAGATCTTCGTCACCGAGGCGTCGGGGGCGGGCATCATTGCCTTCAGCCGCGATGGGCCTGGCCACATCGTGCCGATCCATCTCAGGCACGGCGAAGAGATCCAGGTGCGCGAGCACCAGTTTCTCGCCGCCACCGGCAATGTCGACTACACCTTCGAACGGGTGCGCGGCCTGGCGACGATGCTGTTCGGCCAGAGCGGCTTTTTCATCGACCGCTTTCGCGGTGATTCCGGCGATGGCATCGTCTGGCTGCACGGCTATGGCAACGTCTTCGAAAAGACGCTCGCCGCCGGCGAAACCATCGACATCGAACCAGGCGGCTGGCTGTTCAAGGATGCCTCGGTCAGGATGGAAACCAAGATCGATCGCCTGTCGAGCGGCTTCTTCGGCGCCAACATGAATTTCATCGTCAACCGATTCACCGGACCGGGCCGTGTCGGCATCCAGTCAATGTATCTGCATATGCCGACGGAGGAATAGTTCGGCGAAGGCCACTGGCGGGCAGCAATGGCGGCCGCGACCCGGCCATGCGTCATCGCGGCGTTTGCCGTGCCGGCTCACCACGGATATGCAAGGGCCATGACCAAATTGTTCCGCACTGCGGCGCTGGCGCTGCTCGCCATCATCATTTTCGCGACCTTGTCGCCGATCCAGATGCGGCCGCATCTCGCTGAAGCAAATGTCGAGCGTGCCATGGCTTATGTCCTGCTGGGCTTCGCCCTGGCGGTCGGCTTCCCCAACCGACTGTATCAAGTGGTGATTTTCGTGGCTGTGATCGCCGGCATGCTGGAACTGCTTCAGCTCATTGATCCCGGTCGCCATGCACGCCTCATCGATGCATTGGTGAAAGCCTTTGCCGGGGTGGTTGGGATCGTCGCGGGACACCTGATCGTCAGGGCCGGCCGGCAAAAGAGCGAGAGCTAGGCGCGGCAGCAATCCGCCGCGGAGGATCGAGCCTTCGCTAGGCAGCGGGAACCCCCACATTGTCGATTAGCCTGGTCTTGCCGAGCCATGCCGCTGCGAGAAGACGCCCTTCGCGGTTTCGACGCCATGGCGCAAGCGTCAGGCTTTCGCGTGCCTCGACATAGTCGACCTTCTGGAAACCGGCGGCGATGAGGTCGCGGCTGGCCTCTTCGGTTGCGTCGGTTTGGTGGGCGCCTGCCGCCAGGGCCGCAGCCGTTTTGCGCAATATCACGTTGAGTTGGCGGGCGACCTTCAGTTCGGCCTCATCGAGATAGGCGTTGCGTGACGACATGGCGAGACCATGCGCGTCGCGTATCGTCGGGGCGCCGACGATCTCGACGGGCAGGTCGAGATCGCCGCAGAGCTGTCTCACCACGCAAAGCTGCTGGTAGTCCTTCTCGCCGAAGACCGCAAAGTCGGGCGTTGCCTGCAGGAGGAGCTTTGCCACCACGGTGGCGACGCCTTCGAAAAAGGTCGGCCGAAAGTCCGATTCGAGCCCGGCGGAGGGGCCGCCGACCGAGATTTTCGTGGCGAAGCCGGCGGGATACATCTCGCCAACCGTCGGTGTGAAAGCAAGGTCGGCCTTTGCCGCGCCGAGCCGGTCGAGATCGCGGGCGAGTTGGCGCGGGTACTTGTCGAGGTCTTCGCTCGGCGCGAACTGTGTCGGGTTGACGAAGATCGACACGACGCAGCGCTCGGCTTTTTCGAGCGCGATCCTGACCAGCGAGATGTGCCCGTCGTGCAAAGCGCCCATGGTCGGCACCATGGCGACACGAAGGCCGTCACGGCGCCAGTCATGGATTTGCGTGCGAAGTGCGGCAACGCTGTCGACGACGACGGGTTGGCTCATGCGTCATCCCTGCTGTTTGTCGCCGAAAAGACATGGCCGGGGCCCGGGAATGTCCGGTTTCGCACTTCTGCTGCATAGCTCTTCGCGGCATGCGAGATCGCGTTGCGCAGGTCGGCGTATTCCTTGACGAATTTCGGCACGCGATCGACGGTCAGCCCGACCATGTCGTCGATGACCAGGATCTGGCCATCGCAGTCGCCGCTGGCGCCGATGCCGATGGTTGGGATGGCGAGGCGGCGGCTGATATCGGCGGCGACCCTCTCGACCGTGCCTTCGATGACCACCGAGAAAGCCCCGGCGTTCTCGACGGCGAGCGCATCGCGAAGCAATGCCGCAACAGCCTCCTCGGTGCGGCCTTTGATCTTGTAGCCGCCGTCCTTCTCGACCGATTGCGGCTGCAGGCCGATATGCCCCATGACCGGAATGCCGGCGGCGACGATGGCCGCGATCTGGCTAACCATTTCGACGCCGCCTTCGAGCTTCACCGCCTGGCAGCCGGTTTCGTCGACGACCCGCCGCGCCGAGGCGACGGCAAGTGCTGCCGTGACCTCATAGCTGCCAGCCGGCAGGTCGACGACGACGCAGGCACTGGCCGAGCCGCGCATCACGGCTTGCCCATGCGCGATCATCATCTCCAGCGAGGCACCCAGTGTCGTCTTGTGGCCATGGAGGACCATGGCGACACTGTCACCGACCAGAAGCAGATCGACATGGTGATCAAGCAGACGGGCGATGGGATAGGTATAGGCGGTCAGGCAAACGATCGGCGTGCCGCCCTTGCGGTGGCGAATCGCCTCGGCGCTGATGCGCATGTCGGTGGTCGGCAATTCCGTGGCCAATCGTCACCTCCTTTGGCCTCAAGCCGGGCTGGATATAAGCATGGGCGCGCAGAGCTTTAGAAACACCGCAAAGGCTTGGCAAGCGTGCATGCAGCCACCGGCAGGATCACAGGCTTGTGTCGGGTTTCAGGAAAGCCATTTGCGCACACGCAGTGGCAAAAGCCTTGCCTTCGGCAAGGCCTGACGCCATAAGCAGGAAACGGGCGCTGCTGGCGCGAGGGTTTTGAAATGAAGACTTTCCTTACGCAGTTTTTCACCTGGTGGAACAGCCAGACGATAGGAACCCGCCTGCACACGTGGCGGTATGGCAAGAAGGTCGGCCAGGACGAGACCGGCAATTTTTACTACGAAGGCGGCATCGATTCGGAAGGCCGCACGCGCCGCTGGGTCATCTACCGCAATTATTCGGAAGCTTCGGCGATACCGCCCGGCTGGCACGGCTGGATGCACCACCGTGTCGACGTCGCGCCGTCCAGCGAGGACTACAAGCCACGCGACTGGCAGAAGCCGCATCAGCCCAATCTGACCGGCAGCCCGGCGGCCTATCGCCCGAAGGGCTCGGTGCTCACCAATCAGCATCGCCCGCAGGTCACCGGCGACTACGATGCCTGGACACCCGGGTCGTAGCGACAGGGTGCAAGCCGGTCCTTTATCGCCACAATTGGTGTTTAGCTGCTTGCTGATCAGAAAACGGCGACTAGCCTTGGCGATCGACAGAATCACCCGGGCGCGAACCACCGGTATCTTTGCATGAGCTTTTCTTACTCAATATCGGCCAGTCTGGCGCTAGCCGCCGGTCTTGCCGTCAGCACCGTGGCCTTCGCCGCTTCGCCTGAGCCCGCGGCACCCGCGCCGGCGCCGCCCGCGGGAGCGGACCGGGTTACCAATGCCGTTGCCGAGTTTGCCGGTATCGACAAGATCACCGGCCGGATCATCACCTTCGATGTCTATATCGACGAGACGGTGCAGTTCGGCGCTTTGCAGGTGACGCCGCGCGTCTGCTATTCGCGGCCGCAGGCGGAGGCGCCGAAGACCGATTCCTTCGTCGAGGTCGACGAGATCACGCTCGACCGCAAGATCCGCCGCATCTTCACCGGCTGGATGTTTGCCGAAAGCCCCGGCCTCAACGCCGTCGAGCATGCCGTCTACGACGTCTGGCTGAAGGCCTGCAAGCAGAAGTCGGATGTGCCGGCGCCCGACGGAGCCAAGGCTGACGCAACCAAAGCGGAGGCTCCCAAGCCCGCCGCAGCCAAACCGGAAGCCGCGACCACTCCGGACGTCACAACGCCTGATGTGACGGAGCCGGACGCTTCGGAACCCGATACTACCGACACCAACTGATCCCCCGGAACCGTCCTGGCCACAATGCGTTGGGCCACGGACGAGCGCACATTCATGCGTAAGGAGGATCTTCCGATGTCAGACAGCAAACGGATCACGGCTAGCAAGGCCGAATTGCTGGAACTCGAAAAGGGATTCTGGACGGGCGACTCCGCCTACTACGCGGCCAACGCCGACACCGAATGCCTGGTGGCATTTCCGCAGATGGCACAGGCGATGGACAATGCGGATCTGGCCAAGACCGCGGCCAAGCCCAACCGCTGGCGCAACCTGCAGATGGATCTCAAGGGCATTATCGAGCCGGGCAGCGACATCATCATGCTGACTTACGAGGCGCGTGCGACACGGGAGAATGGCGAGGCTTATGCCGCGCTGGTCAGCACCGGCTACGTCCATCGCGCCAACGGCTGGAAGATGATGTTCCATTCGCAGACGCCATTGGAAGCCGCTACCGGGAAGTAGGCTCAATCCTCAGGGATAGAATATTGCCTCGCCCTTCAACGCATCGGCGAGCATCTTCTCATACTTGCCGCGCGGCACGTCGACCGCGCCGAACCGCTTGAGGTGCTCGGTGGTGAACTGCGTATCAAGCAGAGCAAAGCCCCGCGCCTTCAAGCGCTCGACGAGGTAGAAGAGGCAGGTCTTGGAAGCGTCCGTCTCTCTGGCGAACATGCTCTCGCCAAAAAACACCCGGCCGAGCGACACGCCATAGAGGCCGCCGACCAGCCGGTCCTCACGCCACGCTTCGACCGAATGACAATGGCCTATCCGATGCAACTCGATATAGGCTTCGCGGATCGGCGCATTGATCCAGGTCGAGCGCCGCTCCGCGCGCTTTTCGGCGCAGCCGTCGATGGTCGCCTCGAAATCGAAATCGAAACGGATGTCGAAGGGATGTTTCTTGATCGTTTTCCAGAGACTTTTCGGCGTGTGAAAGCCGTCAAGCGGGATGATGCCTCGTGTCTCCGGCCGCACCCAGAACACCTCCGGGTCGCCGGCACTTTCTGCCATTGGGAAGACGCCCGAGGCGTAGGCCTTGAGCAGCAGGTCGGTGGGGATGCGATAGCCGGGCGCGTAGGGGCGGGTCATCGCGTCTCCGCGCTACTCTTCCTTGGCCAGGTATTTTTCCAGCCAGTGGATGTCATAATCGCCATTGGCGATGTCGGCATTGCCGACGAGATCGCGAAACAGCGGCAGCGTCGTCTTGATACCGTCGACGACGAACTCGTCCAGGGCGCGGCGCAGGCGCATCATGCACTCGACGCGGTTACGCCCATGTACAATCAGCTTGCCGATCAGGCTGTCGTAATAGGGCGGGATCTTGTAGCCGGAATAGACGCCGGAATCGACGCGGATGCCCAGACCACCCGGTGTGTGGAAATGGGTGATCGTACCGGGCGAGGGGGTGAAGGTGCGTGGGTCCTCGGCGTTGATGCGGCATTCGATGGCGTGGCCGTTGAACTTGATGTCCTCCTGCTTCACCGAGAGGCCGCCGCCGGAAGCGACGCGGATCTGCTCATGCACGAGATCGATGCCGGTGATCGCTTCCGTCACCGGATGCTCGACCTGCAGGCGCGTGTTCATCTCGATGAAATAGAACTCGCCATTTTCGTAGAGGAACTCGATCGTGCCGGCGCCGGAATAGCCGAGGTCGGCGATCGCCTTGGCGCAGATGCCGCCGATACGGGCGCGCTCTTCGGCATTGAGGGCCGGCGAGGGCGCCTCTTCCCAGACTTTCTGGTGGCGGCGCTGCAAGGAACAGTCGCGCTCGCCGAAATGCACGCCGCGGCCAAAGCCGTCGCCGAACACCTGCACCTCGATATGGCGCGGCTTTTCCAGGTATTTCTCGATGTAGACCGCATCGTCGCCGAAGGCCGCACCGGCTTCCGTGCTCGCCGTTTGCAAGGCGACCTCAAGGTCGGCCTCGGTAAGCGCTACCTTCATACCGCGCCCGCCACCACCGGCCGATGCCTTGATGATCACGGGATAGCCGATCTCGGCGGCAATGCGCCTGGCTTCCTTTTGGTCGGTGACGGCACCGTCCGAACCGGGCACAACCGGAATGCCGAGGCGCTTGGCGGTTCGCTTGGCCTCGATCTTGTCGCCCATGATGCGGATATGGTCGCCGGACGGACCGATGAAGGTGATGTTGTGCGCGGCCAGTATGTCGGCGAACTTGGCGTTCTCCGACAGGAAGCCGTAGCCCGGATGCACGGCGTCGGCGCCGGTGATTTCGCAGGCCGCAACGATCTGATGGATGTTGAGATAGCTGTCGCGCGATGGCGGCGGACCGATGCAGACGCTCTCGTCCGCGAGCCGCACATGCATGGCGTCGGCATCGGCGGTCGAATGCACCACCACCGTCTGGATGCCGAGTTCCTTGCAGGCGCGCAGTACCCGGAGGGCGATTTCGCCGCGATTGGCGATGAGGATCTTCTGAAACATCAGGCCCGCTCTACTCGATCACGACGAGCGGCATGCCATATTCGACCGGCTGCGAATCCTCGAAAAGGATCGCGGTCACCGTGCCGGCGCGTGGCGAGGGGATCTGGTTCATCGTCTTCATTGCTTCGATGATCAGCAGCGTCTGGCCTTCCTTGACCTTCTGGCCGACTTCGATGAATGCCTTGGCGTCCGGCGACGGAGCCAAATAGGCCGTGCCGACCATCGGTGAGGTGACCGCATTCTTGGAAAGGTCCGCCACCACAGGCACGGCAACGGCGGCAGCCTGCGCTGCTGCCGGCGCATAGGCCGGTTGCGGCGCCGCGATTGCATGAACGGCCGGCGCCTGCCGCGAGACGCGCACCTTCAGGTCGCCCAGTTCAACCTCGATCTCGGTGAGATTGGTGTCGTTCAGTATGCCCGCCAGATCGCGGATCAGTTGCTGGTCAACACCGGTCTTCTTTATCGACATTTTCGAGCCTTCTGTTTGTTGGCCGGTCATAGGCGTGCGGCCAGCGCCTGTAGCGCCAGCGTATAGCCGAGCGGCCCAAAGCCACAGATCATGCCGACGGCGACCGGCGCGACCATGGAGACGTGGCGGAATGGTTCCCGCGCATGGATGTTGGAAAGATGAACTTCGGCCACCGGCAATGGTGCGACGGCGCGGATGGCGTCGTGGATGGCAATCGAGGTGTGGCTGTAGGCGCCCGGGTTGATGACGATGCCGACAGCCTTGTCGCCGGCTTCCTGAATCCAGTCGACAAGGTCGCCCTCATGGTTCGACTGGCGGAAATCGATCTCGAACCCCAGCGCCGTGCCTGCCTGCTTGCAGTCGTCGGCGATCGCGGCAAGCGTCTTGCCGCCATAGATGCCCGGCTCGCGCTTGCCGAGCGCGTTGAGATTGGGACCGTTCAGGACGAAAACCGTTTTCAAAAAAGCCGACCTTTCCCGGCGCCGTCATCAAGCCGGCGCGCTGGGCCCTCTATAATGGGCATAGCCGCCCGCGGAAAGAGCGCAAGTGCGTTCTTTCACTGTCCACAACAGGCGGAAATGTGCCAGTGAGAGATAGCTGGCGAGCAAGATCAGAGCGCGGCTTTCGCCGCCTCGATCTTTTCAGCCAGCACTTCCTGCCCGAGCGCCCCGAACACCACCTCGTTGCCGACGACATAGGACGGCGTTCCGGTGATCGCCAGTTTGTTGGCAAGATCGTAGGTCTTGGCGAGGGCCTCGTTGATTGTCGGGTCCTTCATCTTCTCGCGCAGCGCCGCTTCGTCGGCGCCGAGCGACAGCGCGACCTTCATGGCCGCCGCCTCGGTGGCGCGTCCCTGACCGCCGAGCAACGCATTGTGGAACTCGCCGTACTTTTCCGGGTGCATCAGGTGGAAGGCCATCGAGACCACGCTCGCCTTCTGCGAATCCGGTCCGAGGATGGGGAATTCCTTGAGCACGAAACGCAGGTCCGGATCGGTCTTGGTCAGCGCCTTCATGTCGTCGATGGCACGTTTGCAGAAGCCGCAATTATAGTCGTAGAACTCGACGATGGTGACCTTGCCGGTCGGATTGCCGACGACGCCGTCGAAGGCGGAGTTGAAAATCTGGTCCTTGGCATCCTTGATCACGCCGAGATGAGCGATGCGCTGCTCTTCCTTCTGCTTGGCCTCAAGCGCGTCCTGGACCTCCAGAAGAACTTCCGGGTTTTTCAACAAATAGTCGCGGATGATGCCTTCGACCTCGGTGCGGTCGATCTTGGTATCGGCCGCCGCCGTCTCGACCGGCTGTGCGGTCCCGGCCTTGGCGATCTGCGGGTTTCCGGCAACGAATCCGAAAGCCAGCATGGCCAGAGCGACCGCAACCCCCGTGGTGCCCAGCAGCAGTGCCTTTTTCATCGTTCCTGTTCCTTCTGCCTGTTTTCCGGTCTGGCTATGTCGTGGCGCGGGGCCGGAAGGTTCACTTGATCTTGGTTGATGGCTTGTAGTTTATGATATCCTGGGCGCGAAGCCAGCGCGGCTCGCCGCGTTTCATCTGCTGCTGCGCCCGCATGGCGAAAATCTTCGCATCCTTGTAGTTGCCGGAATAGAAATGGCTTTCAGCGGTGGCAAGTTCAGCGCCAGGTATGTCGCCCAACTCGCCATAGGCCTGCGCCAGATAGCGATATCCGGCTGAATTTTCCTTGTCGCGACCGAGGCCATTGTTGATCTGCACGACGGCTTTTTTGAGGGAGTCGGGCGTGCCGACGGCCATCAGCGCCTGGCCCACGGACACTGGCAGCAGACCGGACCGAGCCGAATCGAGGCTGACCGCCTTGGCATAGGCGTCCGCGGCTTCCTTGGGTTTGTTGGCTTTCATCAGGATGTCGCCGCGCAGTTCCTGGAAGTAGGCATTCTTCGGTTGCGCTTTGATCAGTGCATTGGTCTTGGCGAGGGCGGCGGCGATGTTGCCGAACAGGTAGGTCGACTGGGCGTCGCCGTACTGGGCGGCGAGGGTTCCTTGCATCTTTCGCATCAGCCGGGACGCGGCCGCCTGGCCTTCCATGTAAACGGCGATCTTCACCCGCATCATGTCATGGCGCTGCTGCAGCGCGGGCGGGTCCGGCCTGTCGACATTGGGGTCCTGTTTCACCAGCACTTCGAGATTGGCGATGCGATCCTGCGGCATCGGATGGCTGATCCGATACGGATCGACCTGGGCGCCCGAAAGCGAAAGTGCGGTCTGGAAGCGGCGGAATGTCTTCAGCATGCCCATGCCGGACTGGCCGGTGGCGTTGAGATAGGTGATCGCCGAGCGGTCGGCCGTCATCTCCTCGGTGCGCTGATAGGCGAGGATGCTGCGCTGTGCCATTTCGCCGCCGCCGGCAGCCACGCCCATGCCGGCGCCGGCGAGACCGCGGCTGCTGGTTGTGGCACCGGCGACAATGGCGCCGGCGCCAAGCAATGTCGCGATGACGGCCATCGTCTTGGCTCGTTCGAGCTGGTCGCGCAGCTTCTGCTGGTGGCCGCCGGCAATATGACCGGCTTCGTGCGCGATGACGCCGATGATCTCGTTGGGCGTTTCAGCCGTCATCAGCGCGCCGGTGTTGATGAACAGCCGACGCCCGGTGACGAAGGCGTTGAAACTCTGGTCGTTGACCAGGACGATGTCGATGCCGTCATTCGCCAGGCCGGCCGCCCTGAAGATCGGCCGCGCGTAATCGCGCACCAGCGCCTCGATCTCGGCGTCGCGCACCACCGGCACGTTCTGGGCGAAGGCGCTGACCGAGCTCGACATTGCAACGGCAACGCCAAGCGAAAGCGTCGCGAAGACGCGCGCTGCCTGGGCAATCGTCGATCTGGGTCGGCTCAACATGATGTGTCCACTGGTAGACGAGCGGGCGAAAGATGAAAAGTCGGCGCCGGAAACTTCCTCAACTTGTGATCCTCACATCAATCGGGCATTTGTGCGGCACATGCGCCAGTGCCTGGCGCCGTCAGTCATCGGGAATACTGGTTAAATGGTCGTTTCGCTCTCACGCCGCGGCAATGTCGAGCCCTTCCATGCGATGGACATTCTGGCAGAGGCAAACCGGCTGAAGTCCCAGGGCGTGCCGGTTGTTTCGATGGCCGTCGGCCAACCCTCCGATCCCGCACCGGTTCTGGTTCGCGCCGCAGCAGCCAAGGCGCTGCAGGATGGGCGCATCGGCTACACCGACGCGCTCGGACTGGCAGGTTTGCGCAAGGCGATAGCCGGACACTACGCCGATCACTATGGGCTTGATATCGAGCCCGGCCGGATCGCGGTGACCACCGGATCGTCGGCCGCCTTCAATCTTGCCTTCCTGGCGATGTTCGATCGGGGTGACCGCGTCGCCATCGCGGCACCCGGTTACCCTGCCTACCGCAACATCATGGCCGCACTCGGCATCGAGGTGGTCGAGATCGAGCTCGGCGACGCCGCCTACCTGCATGCCGGCCATTTGGAAGCCGCGCATCGTGAAAAGCCGCTGAAAGGCGTTCTCTTCGCCAGTCCCGCCAATCCAACCGGCGCGGTCATACCAGCCGATGAACTGGCGGCTCTGGTAAGGACGGCACAGGACCTCGGCATCGCCGTCATCTCCGACGAAATCTATCACCGGCTGGCCTATGCCGCCCCCGACACCACGGCACTTGCCTATGGCGGCGATGTGACGGTGATCAATTCCTTCTCCAAATATTACTGCATGACCGGCTGGCGAATCGGCTGGATGGTGCTGCCGCAGGAACTGGTGCGGCCGGTCGAGCGCGTCGCCCAGAGCCTCTACATCTCGCCGCCGGAGCTATCGCAGATTGCCGCGATCGAAGCGTTCAGGGCGACCGAGGAACTGGAGGCGGTAAAAGGCCGCTACGCCTGGAATCGCGAGCTCTTGATGAAACGCCTGCCGGAACTCGGCTTTCCGCTGGCGGCGCCCATGGACGGCGCCTTTTATGCGTTCTGTGACGTCACCAGGCATACCAATGACAGCATGGCCTTCGCGCGAAAGATGCTGGCCGAGGCGCATGTTGCAGCAACGCCCGGCCGCGACTTCGACACTCAGGCTGGGCACCGGACCATGCGTTTCTCCTATGCCGGCAGCCACGACGACATGGTCGAGGCAATGGTGCGCATCGAACGCTGGTTGAGGTAGCACCATGCCGGAACTTGAACAGGCCCCCAAACTTGATCGGGCATTGGCCGAAGTCGCCGCCGAAATGGCCGAGCGCACCGATCGCGGCGACGTCGCTTCCTACATTCCGCAGCTGGGCAAGGTCGATCCGAAGAAGTTCGGCATCGCGGCGGTCACCAATGACGGCCGCGTGCTGATGGCCGGCGATGCCGACCAGGCATTTTCCATCCAGAGCATCTCGAAAGTGTTCACGCTGACACTGGCGCTCGGCAATGTCGGTGACGCGCTTTGGCAGCGGGTAGGCCGCGAACCGTCAGGCAATCCATTCAACTCGATCGTGCAGCTCGAGCATGAGAACGGCATTCCGCGCAACCCGTTCATCAATGCCGGCGCCATTGTCATTTCCGACATCCTGCTTGCCGGCCACCAGCCGCGCGAGGCGATCGGCGAAATCCTGCGCTTCATCCAGTTCCTCGCCGACGACGAAACGATCATCATCGATCGTGAGGTCGCGGCGTCCGAACGGGCCACCGGCTATCGCAACTTCGCGCTTGCCAACTACATGAAATCCTTCGGCAATCTCCACCACGCGCCGGAGCTGGCGCTGGGCGTCTACTTCCACCATTGCGCCATCGCAATGAGTTGCCGGCAACTGGCGCTCGCCGGCCGCTTTCTCGCCAATGGCGGCAAGAACCCGGCGACCGGGCATTCCGTGGTGTCGGCCGAACGGGCACGCCGCATCGGCGCGATGATGCTGACCTGCGGTCACTATGATGGCTCCGGCGATTTCGCCTTCCGCGTCGGCATCCCCGGCAAGAGCGGCGTCGGCGGCGGCATATTGGGCATCGTGCCGGGCGTGGCGTCGCTTGCCGTCTGGTCGCCCGGCCTCAATGCCAACGGCAACTCCAAGCTGGGGTCGATCGCGCTGGAAAAGCTGGCCAGGATGATGAACTGGTCGATCTTCGCGCCGTGATGCATGTCGCCCAAAAGGTGCGGAGCGGTTTTGGGACAACGACATGCATAAAAATCAAGGAAGCGTTTTAGCCTTTCGCGATCCGGAATAGCGCCAGATAAGAAAATCCCGCACCGTCTTCGAGACGGCGCGGGATTTTTTGTCAACAAACTAGCTCAGGTGGCTGAAAGGCTTAGAAAAAGCCCTTCCGCTGCCACCATCCGCCGCGTTTCGGCTTGTCGTCGGTCTTGTCGTCGGTCTTGTCCTCGGCCTTGGCCGCGGGTTCTTCCGCTACAGTCGAAGACACCACCGGCTCGACCGGCGCATTCACCGCCGCCGGCTTGCGCCGCGACGGGCGGGCCTTCGGTGCCTTCTCGACAGCCGCTGCTTCGTCGGACGCCGTGGCCGGCGTCTCGACCGGTGCTTCCGCCTCGGCAGCCGGCTCTTCGGCGACGATTTCGGCTGCGGCCTTCTTCGGCTTGGCGGCACGGCGTGGCTTCTTCGGCTTCTCCATGCTCGGCGCGTCGTCATTGGCCGGAGCAAGCACCACCGGCTCTTCGGCCGCTGCGGTAACCACCGGCTCGCTGGCGATCACCTCGGTTGCCGAGACTTCGCCTTCGGACGCGTCGGCTGCTTCGCCAGCACTTGCCTCAGCCTCGCCTTCACCGTCTTCGCGGCGGTTGCGCTTGCCGCCGCGCTTGCCGCGCCGGCGCTTCTTGCCCTGGCCTTCGTCCGAAGCTTCAGCTGTGGCAGGAGTTTCGGAAACACCAACAGGGGCATTGTCGTCCGCTTCCGCGTCGCCATCTCCGGCGGCCGAGTCCGAGTCCGAAAACTCGCCGGCCGGAGCCGAGACGGAAGCACCGTCCGCAGGGGCGCCATGTTCGCGATCGCGATCCTTGCCGCCACGCCGACGCCGACGCTTGCGGCGCTTGCGGTCGCGGCCTTCGCCTTCCTCACCACCGGCAGCGGGCCGCGGCTGCTGTTGCTGCGGCTGCTGGCGTGGCTGTTCTGCCTGGATCGGCGCCTCGTCGTCTTCCTCGATGACGGCAATCTCATCCTCGGGCTCGTCCGGCTCGACATAGGCCGGGAAGCTGCGCGCCTCGACAAAGCCTTCCGGCTTTTCAGCCAACGCGCCGCGGAAGATCGCATAGTGCTGCGAACCCACCGAATCGTCGGCCTCGACGGTGATCGTCAGCCCGAAGCGGCTTTCGAGTTCCACCAGCGTGCCGCGCTTGTGGTTGAGCACGTAGAGTGCTGTCGCCGCCGGCGTCCGCACCGTGATGTGGCTGCGCGAATCCTTGAGCAGGAATTCCTCGATCGCCCGCACCACCATCAGCGCGACCGACGAATCGGAGCGCACATGGCCGGTGCCGCCGCAATGCGGGCAAGGCTTCATGGTCGATTCCAGCACGCTGGCGCGGATGCGCTGGCGTGACATCTCCATCAGGCCGAAATGCGAGATACGGCCGACCTGGATGCGTGCACGATCGTTCTTGAGGTGATCCTTCAGCCGCTTCTCGACGGAGCGGTTGTTGCGGTTCTCCTCCATGTCGATGAAATCGATGACGATCAGGCCGGCAAGATCGCGCAGCCTGAGCTGACGCGCGACTTCCTCGGCCGCTTCCAGATTGGTGTGGAGCGCGGTGTCCTCGATCGAGTGCTCCTTGGTGGAACGGCCCGAATTCACGTCGATGGCAACCAGCGCTTCGGTCTGGTTGATGATGATGTAGCCGCCGCTCTTCAGCGTCACTTGCGGCTGCAGCATGCGGTCGAGCTGTGCCTCGATGCCGTTGCGCACGAAGATCGGCGTCGTGTCGCGGAACGGCTGAACCACCTTGGCGTGGCTCGGCATCAGCATGCGCATGAAGTCCTTGGCCTCGCGGTAGCCTTCCTCGCCGGAGACAAGAATCTCGTCGATATCCTTGTTGTAGAGGTCGCGCACCGAGCGCTTGATCAGGCTGCCTTCCTCGTAGACCAGGGCAGGGGCCGTGGACTGCAAGGTGAGATTGCGGACATTTTCCCAAAGCCGCATCAGATATTCGTAGTCGCGCTTGATCTCTGCCTTGGTGCGGCTCTCGCCGGCGGTGCGCAGGATGACGCCCATGCCCTGCGGCACTTCGAGATCGGCGACGACCTCCTTGAGCCGCTTGCGGTCGACCGCGCTGGTGATCTTGCGCGAAATGCCGCCGCCACGCGCCGTGTTCGGCATCAGCACCGAATAGCGGCCGGCCAGCGACAGATAGGTGGTCAGCGCCGCGCCCTTGTTGCCGCGCTCTTCCTTGACGACCTGCACCAGGAGGATCTGCCGGCGCTTGATCACTTCCTGGATCTTGTACTGGCGGCGCACCGGCTTGCGGCGGTTGCGCACTTCTTCCAGCGCATCCTCGGCGCCGACCGATTCGACCTCGTGATCGTCCGGATGCGAGGACTGCACTTCTTCCAGCATGCCGCGATCATTGTCGCCGGAGGTCGCTTCGCTGCCTTGTTCGGCCAGCGGGACGGCTTCGGAAATCACATCGGCCTCGACCGAGGCGGCGATCGACGTCGGGCCGCCTTCGCGGATTTCGCCTTCGTCCTGTTCGGCCGAATCCTCGCCATGCTCGGACGCATCTGCATGTTCGGACGAATCAGCCGCATGTTCGATGATCTCGGACGTGTGCGAGATGTCCTCGACACCAGCGTCGGCACCTTCTTCTGCCTCGTCGGCAGCGTCGCTCGCCTCGCCGGAATCGGCTGCATCGCGCTTGTGCTCGCCCCGGTCGCGGGGCTTGCCGCCGCGCCTGCGGCCGCGCCGTCCGCGATCGCGGCTCTGGCGATCATCGCCGTCGCCGTCCTCGTTCTCCTCGTCCTCAGCCTCCTGCGCTTCCGCGCGCAGCAGTGCCTGACGATCGGCGACCGGAATCTGGTAGTAATCGGGGTGGATTTCACTGAAGGCGAGAAAACCGTGACGGTTGCCGCCATATTCGACAAAGGCTGCCTGAAGGGAGGGCTCTACGCGCGTTACGCGGGCTAGGTAGATGTTTCCTTTGAGCTGCTTCTTGTCCTGGGATTCAAAGTCGAATTCTTCAATACGGTTACCGCGTATGACGACAACGCGTGTTTCCTCCGGGTGGGAGGCGTCTATCAGCATTTTGTTGGGCATTATTTCGTTTCCCCCCGGCAGCCGTCAGCCGCAGCTTGCGAGGCAAAGCCTGCTGCTGCGTGTCTGGAATGTGGGTGCCGGATATTTGAACGTCCGTCGGCCGCCGCTTGAGCGCCATGGCGGTGCCGCCCGCAGCCATAATGGCGCGGTTTGATGCGGACCTTTCCATGATTGCGCTTGAAGCCATCGTCACCAACAGAACTTTTTGAACCAAAGCCCGGACGAACCGGACCAGCTTGTTTGCTCATACAGAGCCGGCACGGGAACAAACCCGGCCGTTTTCCTCACGCAGGCGATTCCCCCGCCACGGGAGCACGCCTGCGAAATTCGTCACGATCACCTGAACCCTTTTCGCCTGAAGCGAAAGGAGCCGCCTTTACGTCTGACCCTGTAGCAAGAAGCTGCGGAGGAGGGCGGTTCCAGGATTGCAGTGATCCACCATCGCTTTTATGATTTGGCGGGGTGGAAGGCAACCCCGATTTCCGATGCCGGCAAAAAGCCGTTCCGTAGCGTAAAGCCAGGCTTGCGGCCCTGCATGAAAAGGCTTGGTTAACCTTCTCTGGATACCAATCGTTAATCGAGTTCGCGGCCTAACCGGCATTTCGACGAAACGACCGGGCGCCGGGCGCCAAACCGGGAGCGACTGCAAGAGAGATGGGATTGGCGGACTTCACAGACAAGGGATGTCGTGTCGGCGGCCGGATCCTGGCCGCTTTCTGCCTCTTGCTGCTGCTGGCGGCCTCATCCGTCTTGTCCTCAAATGCCAGTGCCGCCGACGCTCCGCTCGTGGCAAAAGGCTACAAGATGGCCGGCGATGCCACCAAGATGCGCATCGTCATGGATTTCGACCGCGAACCCGATATCAAATGGTTCCTGCTGCGTGGTCCCAACCGTCTTGTCATCGATCTCGCGAATACGAGATTCGCCGTGGATGCCAAGGATTTGAAGGCGCGGGGCCTGGTCAAGGGCGTGCGCCTGGGCGAACTCGGCGAGGGCGTTTCGCGTCTGATCCTCACCGGCAAGGGACCCTTTGCCGTCGACAAGCTCGACGTGCTCAAGAACGAGGACGGAACCGGCTACCGCATTGCCATCGACATGTCGGCGGCATCCGAACGCGAGTTCGATGCCGCACTTGCCAATCAGGCGCTGACCACCGGATCGACCGTTTCGACCGACAAGGGAGGGCGGGTCGGCACCGGGCCGGTCTCCAATCCGGGCCATCGGTTCACCGTCGTCATCGACCCCGGCCATGGCGGCATCGACGGCGGTGCCGAGGGCCTGAACGGCACCATCGAAAAAAACGTCACGCTGGCCTTCGCCACGGAGCTGCGCGACAAACTCGCGGCCGTCGGCAATTACGATGTGTTCATGACGCGCGACACAGACGAATTCCTGCGTCTGGACGACCGCGTGCGCATTGCCCGTCAGCATGAGGCCGACCTGCTTATTTCGATCCATGCCGACACGATCAGCGTCAAGGGCATTCGCGGCGCCACCGTCTATACCGTCTCCGACAAGGCTTCGGACCCCGAGGCGCAGGCGCTTGCCGACCGTGAGAACCTCTCCGACCAGTTCGCCGGCATGGAAATCAAGAACGACAACAAGGAAGTCACCGACATCCTGATCGACCTGATCCGCCGCGAAACACACAACTTCTCGATGAGTTTCGCCCACACGCTGGTTGGCCAGTTGTCGACCAGCGTCGGTCTTATCAACAATCCGCAGCGCTCCGCGGGTTTCAAGGTGCTCAAGGCACCCGATGTGCCGTCGGTGCTGGTCGAACTCGGTTATCTCTCGAACGCCAAGGACGAGGCGCAGTTGCTCAACGCCGACTGGCGCGGCAAGGCGGCCCAGAGCATAACCAACGCCGTCGCGCTGTTCGCGTCGGCCAAGGCCGGATCGGGAACCGGAGGTTGACATGACCGGCGACGCCTGCAACCAGAGGCGGCGTTGCGCGACGACAACACCCAGTGCTTTTATTTCCGGCCAGCAGCCGTGAAATCAGGCATTGCCGTATTTTGTCCACATGGCGGCGACAAGGGTTTTCGATTACGGATTGGGACCGGCTCGAAAGCTTGCGTGAAAGGCGGCTTCGTTTAGGAAATTCCCGAACCAAGGACTGGAGCGGGTATGATTCGTCTCATTGGCTATTTTTTCGGCATCGGCACGACGCTGGCCCTTCTGGTCGCGGCGGGCGTTGCGATCTACATCGGCCATTTGTCGAAGGATCTGCCCGACTACGAGGTGCTGGCCAAATACGAGCCGCCGGTGACCACCCGCATCCATGCGTCCGACGGCGCGCTGATGGCCGAATATGCGCGCGAACGGCGCCTGTATCTGCCGATCCAGGCCATTCCGGACCGCGTCAAGGCGGCCTTCCTGTCGGCGGAAGACAAGAATTTTTACAATCACCCGGGCATCGATGTGACCGGCCTCGGCCGCGCCATCATCGTCAACCTGCAGAATTTCGGCTCGGGCCGGCGCCAGGTCGGCGCCTCGACGATCACCCAGCAGGTGGCGAAGAACTTCCTGTTGTCCTCGGACCAGACCTACGAGCGCAAGATCAAGGAGATGATCCTCGCCTTCCGCATCGAGCAGGCCTATCCCAAGGATCGCATTCTCGAGCTCTACCTCAACGAAATCTTCTTCGGCTTCGGCGCCTATGGCGTCGCCGGTGCGGCGCTGACCTATTTCGACAAGTCGGTCAACGAACTGTCCGTGGCCGAGGCCGCCTACCTGGCCTCCCTGCCCAAGGGGCCGAACAACTATCACCCTTTCAAGCATGCCGATCGCGCGATCGAGCGCCGCAACTGGGTCATCGACCAGATGGTCGAGAACGGCTATGTCACGCGTGAGGAAGGCAACAAGGCCAAGGCCGAGCCGCTGGGCGTGACGCCGCGGCGCAGCGGCACCTATCTGTTCGCCGGCGAGTACTTCACCGAAGAGGTGCGCCGCCAGATCATCGCCCGCTACGGCGAGAATGCGCTCTACGAAGGCGGCCTCTCCGTCCGCACCACGCTCGATCCGAAGATCCAGCTCATTGCCCGCAAATCGATGCAGAACGGGTTGATGAAATACGACACGCTGCGCGGCTATCGCGGGCCGGTGACATCGATCGATGTCTCGGGCGACTGGGGCGTGCCGCTTGGCGCCGTCAAGGGACTGGAGGATGTTCCCGAATGGTCGCTCGCCGTCGTGCTCGACAGTTCGGCGACCGGCCTGTCGATCGGCCTGCAGCCCGCACGGCAGGCGTCGGGCGAGATCGTCAAGGAGCGCGTCGAAGGCAGCATCAGCAAGGAGGACATGGGTTTTGCCATGCGCCATGTGGTCGCCGGCAAGACCGTCAAGGCCAAGTCGCCGGCGGAGGTGCTGAAGCCGGGCGACGTCATCTTCGTGCAGAAAAACGATGGTGCCGAGGGCACCTACAGCCTGCGCCAGGTGCCCGAAGTGGAGGGCGGCCTGATCGCTATGGACCCGCACACCGGCCGCGTGCTGGCCATGGTCGGCGGCTTCTCCTATGCGCAGTCCGAATTCAACCGCGCCACGCAAGCCATGCGCCAGCCGGGCTCCTCGTTCAAGCCGATCGTCTATTCGGCAGCGCTCGACAATGGCTATACGCCGGCCTCGGTCATCATGGACGGGCCGATCACGATCCAGAGCGGCAACACGAGCTGGACGCCGAAGAACTATGACGGCACCGTCGCCGGTCCGGCGACCCTGCGCTCCGGCATCGAGAAGTCGCGCAACCTGATGACGGTGCGGCTTGCCAATGACATGGGGATGAAGCTGGTGGTCGAATATGCCGAGCGCTTCGGTGTCTACGACCATCTGGCACCCTATCTGCCAATGGCGCTGGGTTCCGGCGAAACCACCGTGATGCGCATGGTGTCGGCCTATTCGATCATGGCCAATGGCGGCAAGTCGATCAAACCGTCGCTCATCGACCGCATCCAGGACCGCTACGGCAAGACGGTGTTCAAGCAGGACGAACGTGGCTGCCAGGGTTGCAATGCGCAGGAATGGCAGAACCAGCCGGAGCCGGAGCTGGTCGACAATTCCGAGCAGGTGCTCGACCCGATGACCGCCTACCAGATCACCTCGATGATGGAAGGCGTCGTGCAGCGCGGCACCGGCGCCACCATCGGCGAACTCGGCCGTCACATCGCCGGCAAGACCGGAACGACCAACGATGAAAAGGACGCCTGGTTCATCGGTTACACGCCCAACCTCGTCGTCGGCCTCTACATGGGCTATGACACGCCGCGCGGCCTCGGCCATGGCGCCACCGGTGGCGGTCTCGCAGCCCCGATCTTCAAGGACTTCATGCGAGTGGCGCTGGACGGCACGCCCAATGTCGACTTCAAGGTGCCGGAAGGCATGAACCTGGTCGCCATCAATCGCAAGACCGGCATGCGTGCCGCATCGGGCGATCCCGGCACCATCATCGAAGCCTTCAAGCCGGGCACCGGTCCCGCCGACAGCTATTGGGTGATCGGCATGGGCGCCGACGGCTCAAATGCCACCGGTGGCGCGCTGTCGCCGCAAGCCAATCAGGCTATCCAGTCCGGCGGCGGCGGCCTCTACTGACGATTTTCAGGGGCGGATGGGCTGGCCTTGGGCCGGCCCATTTTGCTTTACAGCCGGCGGCGGCGTGCCTATGTATCGCGCCGACCGATTTCAGCAAACAGGACAGAACAGCCAGCCATGCGCGCGGAAACGCAGAATATTGTCGACGAGATCAGGCAGGCGATAACCCTGCTGAGGAGGCATCTTTGACTGGGATCAAGCCATAAAGCGGCTTGAATACCTCAATGTGCGCGCCGAGGACGCCAGCCTCTGGAACGAGCCGCTGGAAGCGCAGAAGCTGATGCGCGAACGCCAGAGCCTCGAAGAAGGCATCGCCTCGGTGAAAGGTCTGACGCAGGCGCTGGAAGACAATATCGGCCTGATCGAACTCGGCGAGGAAGAGCGCGATGAGGGCGTGATCGCCGAGGCGGAAGCCGCGATCCGCTCGATGCAAGGCGAAGCGAAGGCCCGCCAGGTCGAGACGCTGCTGTCGGGTGAAGCAGACTCCAACGACACCTATCTCGAAATCCATGCCGGTGCCGGCGGCACCGAAAGCCAGGACTGGGCCTCGATGCTGCTGCGCATGTACACGCGCTGGGCCGAGCGGCGCCGTTTCAAAGTCGAAGTGCTGGAAATGCATGACGGCGAAGAGGCCGGCATCAAGTCCGCCACGTTGATGATCAAAGGCCACAACGCCTATGGCTGGATGAAGACGGAATCGGGCGTTCATCGCCTGGTGCGTATTTCGCCCTATGACAGCAATGCGCGCCGGCATACGTCCTTCGCCAGCGTCTGGGTCTATCCGGTCATCGACGACACGATCGAGATCGACGTCTCCGAATCCGACGTCCGCATCGATACTTATCGCTCGTCCGGCTCGGGCGGCCAGCACGTCAACACCACCGATTCGGCGGTGCGCATCACGCATCTGGCCACTGGCATCGCGGTCGCCTGCCAGGCCGAACGTTCGCAGCACAAGAACAAGGCCAAGGCCTGGGAGATGCTGCGCTCGCGCCTTTACGAGGAAGAGCTGAAGAAGCGCGAGGCGGTTGCAAACGCCACCGAAGCATCGAAGAGCGATATCGGCTGGGGCCACCAGATCCGCTCCTATGTGCTGCAGCCCTATCAGTTGGTGAAGGATCTCCGCACCGGCGTCGAGAGCACCAGCCCGTCGAGCGTGCTCGATGGCGACCTCGACGATTTCATGGAAGCCTCGTTGTCGCAGCGCATCGAAGGCGGTGCCGGCGAAGCCGTGGCGGACCTGGACTAGGATATGCCCATATTCAGGTGAGGCCGGCCTGGCCTCATCTGAACATACCCCTGCGCACCACAGCAATGGAGGAGAGAGTGCCGAGCAAGCTCACCGGAAAATGCTTTTGCGGCGCGGTTCACTACGAGGTGGCCGACGAATTCCTCTATGCCGCGAATTGCCATTGTTCGGACTGCCGGCGCACCACCGGTTCGGCATTCAAGCCTTTCGCCGGTATCGAGCGTGAAAAGTTTGTCCTCACCGAAGGCGAGGACAAACTCCTGATCTTCGGCGACCAAAGCGGCCACAACGCGCATTGCTGCCAGTGCGGCTCCTTGCTTTATTCGCTCGTGCGCGACGGCGCCTATGTCCATGTCGCCATGGGAACGCTCGTCGACGACCCATCCATTCGTCCAACCGAGCACATCTTCGTCGGTTCGAAGGCGGGCTGGTTCACCATCACCGATGACCTGCCGCAGTATCAAGAGCACGTGATTGCCGGCTCCGACCAGCAATAGGCTGGAACCACAGCGGGCCAATCCCGTTTATTCGACGCCCGTTTGCCGGGAATTGACCTTGGCCTCATCTCGTCGGCGGTAGCGGATGCCTGACGTCTGTAGAACGATGTCGGGAATGCATGTTCTTGCGCCGACCAAGGAATCAGCCCAGCATCCAAGGGCTGGGAGAGAAAAAGCATTTATGGCCGGACGCGGCATATCTGCGACCCGACGATCCGGCCACTGGGAAGATACGTTCCGGGAACGGGCAAGCGAAACGCTTGATGCTCGTTTGAAAGGAACGTTTCCATGTCTGCTGCCACACTCAGATCGGCCAATGCCGTTCAACCGGCTGGCCGACTTTTGTTTTCCCTGTTCGCGATCGGCGCGATGGCAATGCTGACGGCACCTGCCTTCGCGCATGACGCCACGCCCACGGCGGCAAAGCCACAAGGCTGGAGTTATCCGTTCGCATGCTGCGCCAACTATGATTGTCGCACGACCCATACAGGCGAAGTGCTGGAGAAACCCGAGGGCTATGTCATCGCCGGAACGGGTGAGGTCGTTCCAATGACCGACAAGCGTGTCAAGGACAGCCCGGACGGCGAGTTCCATTGGTGCGCGCACCAGGGGGGCCTCGACGCCGGCAGGACAATCTGCCTGTTCGTGCCGCCGCGCTCGTATTGACGATAGGAGCGCATTCCTACGTCCGCCTGATCGCGTGTGACGGGACGGGCTTGCTGAGACGCGCCTGTCGCGGTAGCGCCGGTGATGCTTGCTGACAGACAGTTGTCAGGAGCACCTCTTTATGCTGCCTTTGCCGCACAGGGTGGCGGCGACAGGAGGAGTTCGTTGATGACCATCAAGGCAAGCTGTCATTGCAAGGCGACGACGTTCGAGGTTTCGCAAGCACCGCAGACGGTGACGCAATGCACCTGTTCTTTCTGCTCGAAACGCGGCTCGCTCTGGGCCTATTACGTGCCTTCGCAATTCAAGCTCACCAGCCCGATGGAGAACGTCTCTTTCTATCGTTGGGGGTCGAAGACCGTAAAGCACGGTTTTTGCGCCACCTGCGGCTGCGGCACCTTTACCGAAACGCCGGACTGGTCGACAGGCGAGCCGGATTTCGACAATCCCAAGATCAGCGTCAACTCGCGGCTGTTCGATAATTTCGATCTCGACAAGGTCGAAGTGGTTGTCATAGACGGCAAGAACCTCTGGTAGCTTATCCAAACCATTCCGGCACGGCGATGCGGCGCCACCACCGGGTATTGGTCCCTCGGGAAAAGCCGTGAACGGCGCTTTTGCCGTTCCGCTTTTCGCCGCAATTCATGGTACAAGTCGCGGGAAGGGCTGATTTGGCGCCACCGCAAGGCGTGACTTGGAGAGGGACCATCCTATGAAAAAGACTGTGCTCGTCGTCGTGGCGACGGCTGTGCTCGTGAGCGCCTGCACCACCACCGATCCGTATACAGGCGACCAGAAGATTTCCAACACGGCAGCCGGTGCCGGCCTTGGCGCCCTGGCGGGTGCCAGCCTTGGCCTGCTTGCCGGTGGCAACGACCGCCGCAACGCACTGATCGGCGCCGGCATCGGCGCGCTGGCCGGCGGCGCCATCGGCGCCACGATGGACCAGAACGAGGCCGAACTGCGCCGGCAGCTCGAGGGCACCGGTGTCAGCGTCACCCGCAGCGGCGACCAGATCATCCTCAACATGCCGTCCGATATCACTTTCAACTCGGATCAGGATGCGGTGAAGCCCGGCTTCTATCAGGTCCTGAACTCCGTCGCGCTGGTGCTGAAGAAGTTCAAGCAGACCACGGTCGACGTGTTCGGCCACACCGATTCGACCGGTGGCGACCAGCACAATTTCGATTTGTCGCAGCGTCGTGCTTTGGCGGTGGCGAACTATCTGTCCGGTCAGGGCGTGGATCAGCGGCGCTTCGCCGTCACAGGCTTCGGCAAGACACGTCCGGTCGCATCCAATGCCACAGCCGAAGGTCGGGCCCAGAACCGCCGCGTCGAGATCCAGCTGTCGCCGCTCACCTGATCCGTCCGGCAAGCGGATGCGAAACGGCCCTCATGCGGGGCCGTTTTTGTTTGAGCTGACATCGGCGCTCTGGATGGGTACGGTATAGATTTAGTTATTGCTAAAATATAGCTTTCCGGCGGCCATGGAAAGGAATAGCATCATGGCAGTCCAGCGGGGATGAGGCGGTGTAACCGGCCGCGCAATCAGCATTTTTCCGCCTCGGTCTTGCACGGCCAGATCAGAAATCTGGGAGGAATGCATGACAAGAACAGCCAGCCTTGGGCGCTGTGGCGTCCTCGTTTTAACAGGTTTGGTGGGCGCGTGGCTGAACGTTGCTTCGGCTCGGGCCGAGGACGCCAACAAGGCCGACATCGAAGCCTTGAAAAAGTCGCTCGCCAAATATGAGGATTACACCGCTGCCGTCCGCGACCTCTATCTGTCGACGGTCGGCTGCGTCTACTACAGCGGAGAAAAGATAGCGGGCGCGATGGATTACCCGAAGGGCGCCATGGGTATTCACTTCGTCAATGTCCCGAGTGTCGGCCAGAAGCTCGACCCGATGCACCCCAACGTGCTGATCTATGAACCGACCAAGAAGGGTTTGCGGCTGGTGGGCGCGGAATGGCTGGTGCCTCTGACGCCGGACATAAAGGAGCCTCCGAAGCTGTTTGGCCAAACCTTCATGGGGCCGATGGAGGGGCACTACCCTCTCATCCCGAAGGAGTTCGTCCACTATGACCTTCATGCCTGGCTCGGAGACAATCCGAACGGCATGTTCAGTCCGACGAACCCGAACGTGAAATGCTCGAAGGCCGAGTTTCCGATGCTGGAAAAACCGACCAAGATGATGCCTGGGCCGATGTAACGGGCGAACCAGGCTGGAGCTCTACCGAGAAGGCAAGCCGGATGGCTGGCTTGCCTTCGAAGCGGTCGAGATCAGACCTTGGCGACGATCCGCATGAAGGCCGGCATGTCATCGCCGAAGCCAACGGTGGAATCGTTGTCTTCCTGGTGACGTTGGCGGGCAGGGCGGCTGTTGTCTCGCTGCGGCCGGGTATCGCCGCGTTCCGGTGCGCGCTGTTCGTTGCGATCGGACGATTTGCGCTCGGTGTTTTCCGAACGGATCGCTTCCTTGCGCGAGCGCCGTTCGCCGACGTCGGCGGCTGCCGCTGCGACCTCGGCCACCGGCTGGTCCTCGCGGACTGTTTCCGGTGCCGTGTCTTCGCTGCGCTTGGCGTGGCGTTCGCGCGGTTTGCGCTCGCCGCCCTTTTCCCTGCTGCGGTCGTCGTCCTTGCGGCCGGCGCGGCGCGGTGCGCCCTTGCCACGGCGCGGAGCATCGTCCTCGCCGCCTTCGCTGGCAACCACCGTCGACAAGTCGCCGTCATGCCATTCGATCTTGTTGCCGATCAGCCGCTCGATGGCGTCGATGTATTTGGTGTCCGACTTGGTCGCGATGGTGAAGGATTTTCCGGAGCGTCCGGCGCGGCCGGTACGGCCGATACGGTGGACATAATCCTCGGCATGGATCGGCACGTCATAGTTGAAGACATGGCTGACGTCGGGGATGTCCAAGCCGCGCGCGGCGACGTCGGAAGCGACGAGGTAGCGCAGCTTGCCGTCGCGGAAATTGGCCAGCATCTGCATGCGCGCGCGCTGGTCCATGTCGCCATGCAGCGCACCGGCGTCGAAATCATACTTCAGCAGCGAGCGGAACAGTTCCGACACTTCGACCTTGCGGTTGCAGAAGATGATGGCGTTCTTCAGTTCGGCATCTTCGGCCTTGATCAGGTTGCGCAGCGTCTCGCGCTTGTCCCACGGCTTGGAGCCTGATTTGACCAGCCGCTGGGTGATGTTGGTGGCGGCGGACGCGGCCTTCGAGACCTCCACGCGCACCGGCGCATGCAGGAATTTCTCGGTCAGCTTGGTGATTTCCGGCGGCATCGTCGCCGAGAAGAACAGCGTCTGCCTGGTGAACGGGATCATCTCGCAGATGCGCTCGATGTCGGGAATGAAGCCCATGTCGAGCATGCGGTCGGCTTCGTCGATGACGAGGATCTCGACGCCATTGAGCAACAGCTTGCCGCGCTCGCGGTGATCGAGCAGGCGGCCGGGCGTCGCGATCAGCACGTCGACGCCGCGCTCCAGCTTCTTGTTCTGTTCGTCGAATGAGACACCGCCGATCAGGAGCGCGATGTTGAGCTTGTGGTTCTTGCCATATCGGATGAAATTCTCTTCGACCTGCGCGGCGAGTTCGCGCGTCGGTTCCAGGATCAGCGTGCGCGGCATACGGGCGCGGGCCCGGCCGTTTTCGAGGCGGGTCAGCATCGGCAGCACGAAGGAAGCCGTCTTGCCAGTGCCGGTCTGGGCGATGCCCAAAATATCCTTGCCGAGCAAGGCGTGCGGGATCGCACCAGCCTGGATCGGCGTCGGCTGGGTGTAGCCGGCGTCGGTGACTGCGGAAAGGACCTTCGGCGACAGGCCGAGGTCTGCGAAGGTCAACGCTTCTTGAGCGGTCGTGGTGTCTGAGGACAAGTGTTGTTGTCTTTGGCTGGTTCGGGGAAGCGCAACGGCGTCTAATGGCGTCGCGGCAAGCGCCACGCGCCTGCAAGATCGGTATTGCAATTAGGAGCAAGCCCTCGATTTGTCAACAGAAACGGGCAGCAATGGCACGATTGTGAAGTTGTAACCTTAATCGGGATGCTTAATCGACCTGTCGGTCGCAGCGCCGGCTCAATAGCGGAACTGTTCGGCGAGAATACGCTCGTTCCAGGAATGATTGGGATCGAACAGCAACGTTGCTGTCGCGGTGGGTGATTCTCGCACCGTCACCGAGGTCACCGCCTTGACCTCGGTATGGTCGGCGGCGGCGTTCACCGGCCGTTTTTCCGGCTCGCGGATGTCGAAGCGCACTGTCGCTTTGTTGGAGAGCAGCGCGCCGCGCCAGCGGCGCGGGCGAAACGGGCTGACCGGGGTCAGCGCCAGCAGCGGCGCGTCGAGCGGCAGGATCGGCCCGTGCGCCGAAAGATTGTAGGCGGTGGACCCGGCCGGGGTTGCGATCATGACGCCGTCGCAGTTCAGTTCCTCAAGCCGGACCTGTTCGTCGACGGTGATGCGGATCTTGGCCGTCTGGTACGATTGACGCCACAGCGCCACCTCGTTGATAGCCAGTGCCGAAATCGTTTCGCCTTCCGAGGTCACGGCCAGCATCTCCAGCGGGCGGATGGTTTCGGCGACGGCGGCTTCGAGACGCTCGGTCAGGCCACCGGAACGATACTCGTTCATCAGGAAGCCGATGGTGCCACGGTTCATGCCGTAGACCTTCTTGCCGGTCCCCATCGTGTCGCGCAGGGTCTGCAGCAGGAAGCCGTCACCCCCAAGGGCAACGACGATCTCGGCCTCCTCGACGGAAGACTGGCCATAGCGCGCCGACAGGCTTTCCAGCGCCGTCTTGGCGTCAGCGGTGTCGGACGAGACGAAGGCGATGTGGCTGGCGGCTTTGCTCATGGCTCCCCGATGACGACCGGTTGGCAGCGGCAGGGCCGCGCCAATTTCGGGGTAGCATGGGCGGGGTAGGTCTGCAAACGGAGCCGCCATCCCGGATGGCAATGCCATTCCCGGGATGGCGAGGCGACCGCGGGACGGCGGATGCGGACATGCGTTCGCGTATCATGTCAAAGGCTACGCGAATGTGATGGTTAAGACCGGCCTTAAAGTCTCGTAAAGCCGGATCGGTCATGTTAGCCGGCAGTGGATGGGTGGCGTGGGGGCTAGCCAGTCGAGGCCGACATATTGCCGGTAACACGCCTGATCATTGTCTTTCTGATGCTGGGAAGCTTCGCGCTGCTCTTTGCCGAACTGGTGCGCCAGTCCGAAGAGACGAGCTTCCGACCGCAGCCCACGGCGTCGCGCTGTGGTGACGCAGCCGGAGCGCCATGCCCGCAAAGGGCGCTGTAGCGCTGTAACCTGATCATCCTTTCGGACGACCGGCGGCATTGGCGGCCGCTTCGGTGCGCGACATCGCGCGGCAGTTTCTCTCCTTAAAAGCAGAGGCCGGTCGGCTGCCGCACGTTCCACTCGTGAAAGCTTGCTGTTTGCACTCGCGGCGCTTGGCGGTGTAGATGGGTGCACCGATTGGCGGAAAGGTTTTTGGGTAGCCTCGTATCCGCCGTTGTTGGGAAACAAGCCCTGCGGCTCGTTGACTGGCCGGGTGTCTGGAGCAGGGGGTTCCATGTCGCGCAGCGTGTTGATTTCTGGTGGCTGCGGCTTCCTCGGCTCACATCTGGTCGACCGTCTGTTGCGGCGAAGCGATCTGGAAAAGCTGATCGTCGTCGACAATCTTTGGACCGGGACGCGAGACAACGTCGCACATGTCGCCGATCCGCGTTTCGATCTGCAGATTGCCGATGCCGAAAGCTTTTCATCCCTTCAACGCTTCGATGAGATCATCCATCTCGCGTCGCCGGCTTCGCCGCTTTGGTACATGCGCGAGCCGGTACGCACGATCAAGGCCAACATCGGCGGCGCGCTCAATCTTCTGACGCTGCTCAAGCCCGGCGGCCGTTTCTGCTTCGCCTCGACCTCGGAAGTCTATGGCGACCCCCTGATTTCACCCCAACCCGAGGGTTACAGGGGATCGGTGGACTGCACCGGTCCCAGGGCCTCTTATGATGAAAGCAAGCGCTGCACCGAGGCATTGCTGTTCGAACAGCAGCGGGTTGTCGGGCTCGACATTCGCGTCGTCAGGATTTTCAACACATATGGGCCGCGAACCCGCATCGACGACGGACGCGCCGTTTCGAACTTTGCCATCCAGGCTCTGACAACCGGGGTGCTGACGGTCTATGGCGACGGGTCCCAATCGCGCAGTTGGGGTTATGTCGACGACATCGTCGAGGGGCTGGAACGTTACTTCTGGCGCGACGGCATCTCGCATCGCGGCCCTCTGAACATCGGCAACGATCACGAGGTTTCCGTCCTGCGCATCGCGGAATTCGTCAGGTCGCTTGTCCCCGGCAGCCGCATCGAGCACCACCCTCCGGCTCCCCAGGATCCGACAAATCGGCGTCCGGACCTGACGTCGGCGAGGCATGTCCTTCCTGGCTGGGAAGCCAGGACGGGCTATCAGGAAGGCATCGGGCGCACCTTCGATTGGTTCCGTCAGCGAATTGCGGCCGGAACCGTTGCGGCCCCAACGGCCTGACGCGCCCGGCGTCGCGGCCAAAGCTCTTTCCTGGCTGCCCACTTGGTCACCACCGCATCGGGCGCACCCATCGGCGACCCCTGGCCCTATCCGCATAAAGATATTGACTGCATGTTTAGTCATAGTTACTCCTGAGGTCGCGAATTGAGTTGGACAGCCGGCGCCAGCCGGTGAATGGCCACCATGAAGAGGGGAATATCTCGACTGCGATGCGGCTTGCCGTTGCCGGTGCGCCGCATGCCGCAAATGCGATGTCGACGGCCGTTCTCGTGCCGTCGATCGGCATTGTCGCGGCCATCTTTTCGTCAGCAGGAAACGGACCTGAGGCCGTAACGCCGCCGGTCCCAACAATGGGAGCATACAGCATGAACTGGAAACTGACCGCGACGGCCATCGGCCTGTCGCTGCTGACTGTCACGGGCGTTGCCCATGCCGACGGCGAACTCAACATCTACAATTGGGGCAACTACACCAGTCCCGACCTGATCAAGAAGTTCGAGGAGACCTACAAGGTCAAGGTCACCGTCACCGACTATGATTCCAACGATACCGCCCTGGCCAAGGTCCGGCAGGGCGCCTCCGGCTATGACATCGTCGTGCCCTCGGCGAGCGTCGTGCCGGTCTGGATCAGCGAAGGTCTGCTCTTGGAGACCGATCCCAACAAGATGGAGAACTTCAAGAACGTCGATCCCAGGTGGGTCGATGTTCCATTCGATCCAGGCCGCAAATATACCGTTCCATGCCAGTGGGGCACGACCGGCATTTCGTTGAACAAGTCGGTTTATGCCGGCGACCCCAACACATCGGCGATCTTCCTCGACCCACCCCCCGAACTCGTCGGCAAGATCAATGTCGTACCCGAAATGGGTGACATCATGTTCCTCGCCATCGCTTACGAGGGTGGCAAATATTGCAGCAGCGACATGCAAATGCTGAAGAAAGTGCATGACAAGCTGGTGGAGGCCAAGGCGAAATGGCTTTCGCTCGACTATGCGGCCGTCGATGGCCTGGGCAGGGGCGACATCGCCGCGGGCGTCAACTGGAACGGCATATCGCTGCGCGAGCGGCTTGAGAACGACAAGATCGTCTATGGCTATCCCAAGGAAGGCTATCCGATCTGGATGGACAATGTCGCTGTCCTCAAGGACGCCAAAAACGTCGACAACGCCAAGCTGTTCCAGAATTTCATCATGGATCCGCAGAATGCGGCGCTGATCTCAGCCTTTGCGCGTTATTCGAACGGCATCAAGGGCTCGGAAGCCTTCATGCCCGACGACATGAAGACCGCGCCGGAAGTCAACATTCCCGCCGATTTCGCCGCCAAGGGCCAGTTCATGCAGGCATGCCCGCCCGACGTGCAGGCGCTCTACACGAAGATCTGGACCGATCTGCAGAAATGACCTGACCAGGCTTTCCCGCGCCGCAGCACGCGGCGCGGTCATCTCCGTCCATGCAACGCGATGCGCAGATCGCAGGAGACTTCCCATGACCGATCTCGACCTTTGCTACATGCCGGCCAGCGAGGCGCTGCGGCTGTTCAAGGCAAAGAAGCTTTCGCCCGTCGAACTGATGCAGGCCACCATCCGCCGCGCCGAAGCCACCAAGCCGACGATCAACTGCCTCACCTTCACGCATTTCGACGAGGCGATGGATCTGGCCAGGAAAGCCGAGGCGAAATACGCCAGGGGGGCCCGTACCGGGGCGCTCGAGGGGCTGCCGATCGGCATCAAGGACGAGAGCTACATCAAGGACAAGCCGACCTCGCACGGCTCGCTGCTGTCCCGGGATGCCATCGGTGGCCATACGTCGACGATGAACGAGCGCATCATCAAGGCCGGAGGCATTGTCCATGCCCGCACGGCGACGCCTGAATTCAGCTGCGCCGGCTACACCTGGTCGAAACGCTGGGGCGTGACGCGCAATCCGTGGAACCCGGATTTCACGCCCGGAGGTTCGTCCGGCGGTGCCGCGGCGACGCTGGCGTCCGGCACGTCGTCGATCGCCACCGGCTCGGACATTGCCGGGTCGATCCGAATTCCCGCGTCGGCCTGCGGTCTTGTCGGCTTCAAGCCGCCTTACGGGCGCAATCCGGACGAGCCGCCGTTCAACCTCGATTTCTACTGCCACACCGGACCTTTGGCGCGAAACGTCGGGGATGCGATCCTGCTGCAGAATGTCATGTCCGGACCGAGCCCGCTCGACATCGCCACGCTCCGCCCAAAACTGCGCCTGCCCAGCGACTACAAGCCGATCAAGGGCTGGAAGATTGCTTTCTCGATGGACCTCGGTTCTTTCGAAGTGGACCCCGATGTGCGCAAGAACACGCTTGCCGCCTGCGATGTGTTTCGCTCGCTTGGCGCCACGGTCGAGGAAGTCGATCTGGGCTGGGGCGACGACGTGCTCAAGGCGGGCATGGCCTATCTCGAACATCTGTTCGGCGCCTCGCTGTCGCAACTGCTCAAGGAGCACGGCAAGGACATGACGAGCTATGCCAGGCAGTTCGCCGAGGACGGGCAAAGGTCGAAGGCGACGGACTTTGTCGGAACACTGGAAGTGGCGGCCAGGATGTACCAGACGCTGGGGCCGCTGCTGGAGACCTACGATGTGCTGATCTGCCCGACCAACGCGCTTCCCGCCGTGCCGGCGGAGTTCGATCAGACAACGGGCACGGTCGAGATCAACGGCAAGCAGGTGAACCCGTCGCTTGGCTGGGTGATGACGACGCCGTTCAACATGATGAGCCGCTGTCCGGTTCTATCCGTGCCGTCGGGCCGGGCGGCAAGCGGCGTGCCGACAGGCATCCAGATCGTCGGCCGCACCTATTGCGATGCCGATGTCTTCCGGGCGGCCATGGCCTATGAGACGGCCAAGGGGCAGTGGTACACAAACGCCGAAACGCGCCCGTCGCTATAACAGGGCGATGCGGCCCTTGCCGCGATCGTGGTTGATCTGCGGTTTCGGTTGTGGTGAGCCGACGCCGGACACCTCGAATAGACGAATCCGTGGCGGCGCCGGCGATCGCCGGCAGAAGGTCCGAAAGGAGCTGGACGAAGATGGCGCAACAGAAAGCTGCGGCGGCAAAACGCAAAGGCGCAACGGCGAAGAATGGACGTGCGGCAAACGATGCCGCGCCGCCCAAGGACCGTCGGCGCGAACGCGGCGAAGCCAGCGTGCAGCGGATCATCGACGCCACCATCGAGCTCATCGCGGAGGAGGGGCTGGCAAGCGTCACCATGCAGCGCATCGCCGAACATGTCGGCTCGTCCAATGCCCTGGTCGTCTTCCATTTCCGCAGCAAGGAGAACCTGTTTCGCGCCGTCCTGCAGTATCTCAGCGATCGATATGATGAGCTGTGGGTGACGCTGGTGCGAGCGCCCGGCCTGTCGCCGGTTGAGCGGGCCCTGGGCGCAGTCGATTGCGCGCAACGTTTCGCCCGCCAGCACCCGAAATGGGTTTCGGTCTTTGTCGTGTTCTCCAGCGACCGCAAGAGCATGCAGATCTACAATGAGATCGGCCTGCCGAGCGATCTTGCCTACACCGCCGAAGCGCGCGAGCTGCTGATCGAGATTTCGCGCAGCGGCGGTTATACCGGCGTCGACATAGACACCCTATCGGAGAGCCTGAATTATCTGGTCCACGGCGCCTGGTATTGGGATCATCTCAATCCGTCCAGCCGTGACACCAACGTGCTGCGCAAGACCATGCTGCTTCTGCTGCATCAGGCATTCCCGCGGCATTTCGAATTGATGCGCTAGAGCAATTCCAGGAAAAGTGTGAAACGGTTTTCCGTCCGGAATTGCGCCAAACAAGGAGTTGGAGTGGTTCGCCGTTTCCGTGAAATGGTGAACCGCTCTGACCGCTTTCAGGGCTGCCGCAGATGGCAGCCGGCCTGCCGCTTCTGTTCCAGATACTCGTCGACGAGCTGGCGGTAGCGCACTTTGCCGAAACTCGGGAAATGGCCGCCATGCACGACCGAGACATCGAGGTCGCGCAGGCGCAGCAGTGTCGCCATGTAGTCTGATATGTCCGAGTGGTAGACGTCGTCGATCAGCGGGCCGTCATAGATGATGTCGCCTGATAACAGGATGCCCGTCCTGTTTTCATAGAGCGCGATGCCGCCGGGCGAATGGCCGGGCGTGTGGATCACCTCGAAGGCACGATCGCCGAGATCGACGAAGTCCCCATGCTCGAGCAAACGGCCGGCCGGTGCGGGCGGAATGCCGTAGCGCGCCGTGTCCCAGCCTTGCGGCTGGCAATCGAACATTTCGTCGGTCGCATAGGTGCCGGCTGCCGTCCACTCGTTACGCGGATCGGCGAGTATCCCGGCCTCGGCGGCGTGCACGCAGCGCTCGGGAAATTCGTGGTGGCAGCCTATATGGTCGAAATGCGTGTGGCTGGCGACGCAAATCAGCTTGCGCTCGCTGACCAACGGCACGTAACGCCGGAGGCTGAAATGACCGAGGCCTGTGTCGAAGAGGAGATCGCGATCGCGGCCGCGCACATGCCACATATTGCAGCGGAAGAACGGTTTTATCCAAGGCTCGTGGATCAAGGTCACGCCATCGCTCATGCGGATGGTCTCGTACCAGTCTGGTGCCTCGATGACCGCAAGCGTTGCCATGTTTCAATCCGTCAGAAAGTTCAGTCCGTCAGCAGGATGATCTGGTCGGTATCGCAGGAAATCGCGACCCTGTCGCCCGGCTGGACGGCCGCCGTCGCGGGCAATTTGGCGATGAAGTGGAGCGAAGGGTCCTCGACGGAAACGGCGAGCATGCGCTTGAAGCTGCCCTGGAAAACCACGTCGCTCACCTCGGCTGTGCCAAGCCTGACACCGCCGCGCGCCTCGCCGAGGACAAGATGCTCCGGCCGTATGGCCAGCGCAACGGTAGAGCCGACCGGCAAGGCGCCGGGCAGCGAGACCGGCCCGACCGGCGTCGCGACGGTGCTTGTCCTATCCTTCGCCTCCGTGACCGTGCCGGCGAGGATCGTGCTTTCGCCCATGAAGGTCGCCGAAAAACGCGTCGCCGGCCGTGCGTAGACGCGCTCTGGCGGACCTTCGTCCTCGATGCGCCCGTCATTCATCACCACGCAATGGTCAGCCAGCGCCATCGCCTCTTCCTGGTCGTGCGTGACATGGATAAAGGCGGTGCCGACGCGCTTCTGGATCGCCTTCAATTCATCCTGCATCTGCCGGCGAAGTTTGAGGTCGAGGGCGCCGAGCGGCTCGTCGAGCAAAAGCACCGCCGGCTCGATCACCAGCGCGCGCGCCAGCGCCACGCGCTGCCGCTGGCCGCCGGAAAGCTGATGCGGTTTCTTGTCGAAGGCGGCAGCCAATCCGACCAGCGCCAGCGCCTCGCGCGCCTTTGCCGCGCGTGTCGCGCCGTCGACGCCCTGCATGCGCAGACCGAAGCCGACATTGCTGCCGACGCTCATATGTGGGAACAGCGCATAGTCCTGGAACACCGTCGTCGTCGGCCGCTTGGCCGGCGGCACCGACGTGCAATCCTCGCCACGGATGAACACCTTGCCTTCGCTAGGGGTGACGAAGCCGCCCAGAATGGACAAGAGCGTCGTCTTGCCGGAGCCGGACGGCCCGAGCAGGATCGTGTAGCTGCCGGGCTCGATCTGCAGCGAGACATCCTTCAGCACGGTGTGCTGGCCGAAGCGATGCGAGACACTGCTGATGTCGACGAGGGGCGCGCTCATGCGGGCTTTCTCCGAAGCAATGTCAGTTCAAAAAACACCACCAGCACGATGGAGACGGCGAAGACCAGCGAGCCGACGGCATTGGTCTTGGGATTGAGGCCGGAACGCAGCAGGTTCCAGATCTCGACCGGCAGCGTGGTGTCGAAGCGGGTGAGCAGGAAGGAGATCACGAATTCGTCCCAGGAGAAGGTCATCGACAGGAAGAAGCCGGCGAAGATGGCCGGCGCCATGACCGGCACGGTGATCAACAGCAGCACCTTCCATTCCGGCGCGCCGAGGTCGCGCGCGGCGCGCTCGATGTTGATCTGGTGGTCCCCCATCTGGCTGTAGATGATGGCAAAGCACAGCGGCAGATTGATCACGACATGGCCGATGCCGGCAGCCAGTAGCGATTTCGGTACGCCGGCCCAGTTGAACAGCACCAGCAGCCCCATGCCGATGATGAGATAGCTGACCGTCAGCGGCAGGGTGATCAGCCCGCGCAGCAGGCCGGAGCCGGGCAGGACGAAGCGGGCAAAGCCCCAGGCGGAAAGGAAGCCGAGCGTCACGGCGGCGAGCGAGGAGATGGACGCGACCAGCAGCGAATTGACCAACGCCGAAGTCAGCCGTGGGTCCGAGAGCACTGCGTCGTACCAGCGCAGCGACGGGCCGGTGAAGGGCGGGATCGGGAACGACGTCGCCTGCAGCGAAAACAGCACCAGCACGATCACGGGCAGGAAGATGAAGCCGTAGACGGCAAGCGCGTAGAGCCAGGAGGCGATGCGGACAATCCTGCGCATCTCAGGCCCGCTCGATCTTCAGCCAGCGGGCGCAGGCGAGATAGGCGATGGTGACCACCGCCATCAGGATGATCGACAGCGCCGAGGCCAGCGGAAAGTCGCCGCGCCGGCCGATCTGCATCATCACCAGCTGCGGCATCAGCAGCTCGTTGTTGCCGCCCAGGATCTGCGGCGTGATGTAGTCGCCCATGCACAGCACGAAAGTGAGGAAGGCGCCGACCATGATGCCGGGCAAGGTCAGCGGCAGCACGACATGCAGGAAGGTTCGCACCGGCCCGGCGCCGAGATCGGCGGCCGCCTTGCGGTAGCTCGGGCTGAGCTGTTTGAGATTGGCGAAGATCGTCAGCGTCAACAACATGACGAAGAAGTGCACGAAGCCGGTGATGGTGGCGAAACGCGTGTTGGCGAGATGCACAGGCTCGCTGATGAGGCCGGAGCCGGTCAGCGCCCGGTTTACGACGCCGTTCTGCGCCAGCACCAGCAGCCAGGAATAGGAGCGCACGACATAGGAGGTCCAGAACGGCAGCACCGCCAGCATCAGCGCCAGCCGCTGCCAGCGCTCCGGCACCTGTTCGGCGAGGATCCAGGCGAAGGGATAGGCGAGCAGCACCGAGACCACGGTGACGATCGCGGTCACCTCAAGCGAGTTCACCATCGCCTGCCAGTAGGAAGGGTTGGTGAAGAACTGGCTGTAGTTGGACAGCGTGAAGCCGCCGCCCTCATGCGCCGTCAGGCTGGAAAACCCCATGGCAATGAACGGCAGCACGAAGAACAGCAGCGTCCAGCCGAGCGCTGGCGTGACCAGCGCCCGGGGCAGAGCAGAGCTCGCCCGGGGCAGGGTATGGCCCGCCCGGGGCAAGGGGTTGTTTCCAGCCGAGCTCATGAGCGCTATCGGCTCATTTCGCCTGCAGCATTTCGGTCCACATGTCCTGCATCTTCTTGTCGAGATCGGCGTTCGGCGCCGGATAGGCCTGGGCACGCGTCAGGAAGCCCGGCTGTTCGTCGAAGCGCAGCACCTTCTTCTGGTCGTCGGTCAGTGCTGCCTTGGTGTTGGCCGGCATGCCCCAGTAGCAGGAGGAGGTGGCAAGCCGCGCCTGGCCCTCCGGGCTCATAATGTACTGGATGAACTTCAGCGCCATGTCCTTGTTCTTGGAATCCTTGAACATGGCCAGCGACTGCGACCACAGAACCGCACCTTCTTTCGGGATGGAGAAGTCCAGCGCCGGGTTTTCCTTGGCTAGGCCCGCCGTCACCCATTCGCCGCCGCCGACCAGTATGTCGACCTCGCCCGTCGCCAGCGCCGTCTGGCTGGCGGTCACTTCGCCGACCAGCTTGGCATTGGCTTTCATCTTCAAGAGCTCGTCCTTGAGGGCGGGCAGGTCGGCTTCGGTGAGATCGGCCGTCTTCTTGCCGATCGCCAGTGCGGCCATGCCGATGACCGGCAGGTAGTAGTCGTAGATGGCGACCTTGCCCTTGTACTTGTCGCCGGTCAGGGCCGCCATCGACTGCATGTCGGCCGGGTCGACCTTGGTCTTGTTGTAGCCGATCGTGTTGTAGCCGAACTTTTCGGTGATGCCGTAGCGCTTGCCGCCGACCATGGTGGAGCCGTCCATCTTCACCTGCGCAAACAGGTCGGCCAGCGGCAGCTTGTCTTCCGGCAGCGGCTCGAACAGGCCTTTTTCGACGCCGCGCGGCACGTCGATCGAATCGATCACCATCACGTCCCAGTCGCCCGGCTGCGACTGTTCGACGATGGCGAGGCCAGCGCCGGTGCCCTCGAATTCCTTGACGTTGACCTTGACGCCATTGGCCTCCTCGAAGGGCTGCAGCAGCGCCGGATCGGCATGATCGCACCAGATCAGCGCGTTGAGGTCGGCGGCCTGGACAGCGCTGCCGGCTGCGAGCAACAGCGCCGCGGCCGCGCACGCAGCATGCAGATGGCTCTTCAACATGGAAAGCGAATTCATGCTCTTGGAATGTGCGGACATCGAGTGTTCTCCCTTGCCTTTGTGGCTTCTTGCAAAAAATTGAACCAATTCTAAAATTGAGTCAATTCTGTTTTTGTGGCAAGAGGCTGGAATGAGCGGATTGCGGGCAAGGCAAAAGGCGGACCGGCACAGGCGCATCATCGAAGCGGCGGCGGAACTGTTTCGAGAGGCCGGCTATGAGGGCGCCAAGATAGAGGCGATCGCCACGCAGGCCGAGGTCTCGGTCGGCACCATCTACAACTACTATGAGAACAAGGGCGACATCCTCGGCGCCATCGTCTCGCTGGAGGTCAATGAGGTGCTGAATGCCGGGCAGGGCGTCGTCGCCAGGCCGCCGGCCAATGTCGGCGATGCGCTGGATACGCTGATCGGCATCTACATCGAGCACTCGCTGCACTATCTCAGCAAGGAGATGTGGCGGCAGGCAATGGCGATCTCGACGCAACTGCCCGACAGCCCGTTCGGCCAGGCCTACACCGCGCTCGACCGCGCGCTGACCGAACAGATCCGCGCCCTGATCGCCCGCCTGCAGGCGCTCGGCCTGGTGCGGCAGGACATCGACGGAGCAGCGCTCGGCGAACTGATTTTCAACAACATGAACATGATGTTCATCGAATTCGTGAAGCGCGACGCGGCGAAAATACCGGAGCTGCGCGCGGCGATCCGAAGGCAGAACCGGATTTTGGTGGCGGCGATCGGGGTGTGAAGGAGTCAGGAGCAGACAGGAGAAATCGTCGGTTCGACATAACTTCATTCACACGAGGGCTCGCCTCTTGAGTTGAATCTAAAACCTTGTACAACTTAAAGGGGCATAAAAAGGGGAGGCGTAAATGGGGGCGTTTTCCATCTGGCATTGGGCGATCATGCTGCTGTTGATCGGCGTGCCTGTTTTCTTTGCTGTTCGATCGGCCGCGAAGCCGTCGCAGAATCCTGAGGCTCTTGTGGGCTTCGGCGGCTGGCTGATGCTGCTGGCTATCGGTCAGGCATTGTCACCGCTGCGCACACTCGCCGAATTGGGGGCTTCCAGCGATGGCTACAACCAGCTCATGCTGGTGCCGAATGGACCCATGGTGGTCTATGGCGAGGTTGCCCTGCTGCTGGCATTTATGGTGTTTCAGCTTGTGGTGCTCGTTGCCATGCTGAGGCGGAGCCTTCGGTTCAAGCAGTTGTTTCTCATCCAATGGCTCGCAATCCCGGTGGCGGTCATACTAAACGCGATCTGGGTCTCCACCGCGATCGGGGTTTCGGTTCGGCAAGTGGTCACTGGCGAGGCGCTTGCGACGCACATAGTCTCGTTTGTGCTGATAGGGCTCTGGGTCGCCTACGTCTACAAGTCCGTCAGGGTGCGGAACACCTTCACCAGGGTTGGGGCATCCACCCAGGTTGCTGGCGCGTCGTAGAAGAAGGCACAACTTGGAATGTTGGAACTGCGCGCGGCGATCCGCGGGCAGAACCGAATTCTTGTGGCGGCGATTGGGGTGTGACCTCGTGCACCACTATGTCGCCATCGAACCTGGAACGGCCAGATCCTGAGCCGACCGACCTCGACCATCATCCGTGACGGCTGCGACCTTTTGGAAGGTCTTTATTTCGGCCTCATTTATACGTGCTGCCCGCGCTCTCGCCTGGAGATCAACCAGGCGCGCCACGAGCGATTGCGACGTCTCGACTTCAGGGTTCATCATTTTCATTTGTCCGATTGAGTGGCGATTTGACGAGCGCAACCCGCCGGCATCCCTGCCGGCGGGCCTGGCCGGTTCGAAGTTTCAGTCGTAGACTTTCACAATCTTGCGTGTGCTCGGGTCCACCAAAACCGTTCGGTTATCGACCACCGTATAGCGGTATTTGACGTTGGGAACCTCGTGGAGTTCGACCGTGTCTGGCAGAGCCGTGCCGACATTCAACTCCACCCCCGGAAGCTTCACAGAAGCCAAGGGTTGCTTCTTCACGTATTCGCGGACGACGGTGTCCTGTTCCGGTGTGATAACCACATCCTGTGCCGCAACCGCGCCGACGCTGGCCAACAGCAAGAGCGCCGCAGCGGCGCTGCTTAGGTGCATCCTCATTTGTTTTTCTCCTCTTGTAACCTGGCGGCAGCACGATCGGCTGGGCGCCAGCCACCCGAACACGTCGCCAGGCCAAACGTTCCTCATACGGGCCTCTGTCTGAATCCGCGCAGGACCAAAGTCTGGTTGGAAAACGCAATGGTCTTACCCGTTGGGAGTAGGCGGAACGGCTTAGGCCTAAAGGTTGTTGTCTCTCCAATTCGGAGAGAAACAGTGGAAAAAAGTGTCGGCCAGGCGCGATGGTTGCTCGCACCGATTTTCGCAACAGCCATCACCTTCCTGGTGATGGGGGTCGTTCTTGGCTGACATGGCGTGGATCGGCGCAGCTACGTCCCTTCCTGCGCTGATAGGACCCGTGAGCTGCTTCGGCGGCGGGCGGGTCCTGTATTTCACCGTGCGCCCATGCATGCTCATTCGGCAGGCGTGGGCGCATTTCTAGCACATGTACCTTGGGAGGTTTATTATGGATCGGCGATCCTTCTTGACTGCAATGTTTGGCGTTGCCGGGGCAGCGGCCCTTGCAAGCGCTGTCCGCCCAACTGACGCAATGGCGGGTGTTCCAGGGGCCGGACACGGCATCCTCGATGAACTTGAGACGCCACAAACAGAGACCTTTGAAGAAGACGCACAGGCAGAAGTGCAGCAAGTCTACCATCGGGACTGGCACTACCGTCCCCACCGCCGCCGGCGGGGCTGGAGACGGGTTTGCCGCAGTTATTGGCGGCATGGTCGCCGTCGCGTCCGGTGCTACCGCCGACGTGGTCCTTCGGTCGTCCTTCGATTTTAACTGATTTCCCGCCTCGGTCCGTTCCGGCTCACGCGCCGAGAACGGGCCGGTTTAGATTCTTTTCGGTGAACGATGACAATGACATTGGTCCACAGATCGAATGAGAGTGGCAGCGCGAACCAACCGGGAAATGGCAACGATGATCGTGCGCCCGGGTTTGTGGCCTCCGTCGCTTTGCCGGACAGAGAAAACATTGCCGACCTTGTCAGACGAACAGAGCGCATGGCCATCTTGGTGGTTCTTGGACTGAGCGGCTGGTTGATGCTCGTCCCCGCTATTTATCTTGTGCTGACGCACGGGATATGAAGCTTGCGGGACATCCGTTGGATTGCAATCGCATCGGATCGCGGCTTCCGCAGCCGTTTCGTGTCACCGGCAATGTGGGCGGGACGGGCTGTATTGCTGGCGCGAGGCGCAGGTGCTTGGATCACCGCGGCCTACGTCCGGCATGCTTGGAGCGCTATAATCCAACTAGCCGAACGTAATCGGCTTCTGGCTTGCCGTAGGTGCCGTTTGCGCAGGCCGCAAGTCCGTTGCGGTCCCTGATGTGCACTTCGCCACGTCGAGAATAGATGAAACCACGTCCTTCCAGAACTTGCAGCCCAACGGTAACGCCTGGGCGTCTTGCTCCAAGCATGACGGCGAGAAACTCATGGGTGATTGCAAGGCGCTCGCCGTGGACCCGATCGTCACACATTAGAAGCCAGCGCGCCAACCGCTCTTCAAGGTGTGATTTTGCGTTGATCAGGGCCGTATAGCTGGTCTGGATGTGGAAGTAGTGGACATAGCGCAACAGGAACAGGCGCAACGTTGGGCTGTTCGCAAGAGCCTCCTTGAAGGGTTCGGTTCCCATCCTGAAAGCGCTGCCGGCCGACTGAACGTAACATTGATGCGCCGCATAGTCAGCGCCCATCACGAGCGCGGCACCGGTCATTCCCTCAAAGCCGACAAGGCCCACCTCGGCTTCCTTACCTGAAGCCGTCGCGACCACAGAAGCGATGCCGTCCTCCAGGAAGTACACCGTCTCGATCTCCGAATCGGCTTTCTCTAAGGTCATTTTCGGCTCGAGGTCACACAGTTCAAGGTGTGGCTGCAAAAGCCCCAGGTCACCAGGGTCAAGCCTGCGCAACAATTGGTTTCTGTAGGAATCGTTCTCTGGATTGGTCATAGCTCAATCCCGCTTGGGGCAAGAGCTTTCCAATCTCCCTGCCGTCTGCGCCCGTAGACACGTGCAGACGATTTAAAAAATATACGCCCTCCGGCGCGCGATTGACAGTGAAATGCAACCTGATGCACGGCGTCCCCTCAGCCGCCGAATTGCAAAACAGGGGTGTACAAAGTTAAAGGGTTGGAATCGTACAGAACTCTGCTTCGTACGAATCCGACAATTTGTGATCGCAGCCAACGAGCCGGCATGATGTACATGGTTATCAATGTCGAGGCAGAGCGACGAGAGGGCACTGGTAGGACCGACTGGCAAGGCGACGGCTGTGCCCCATAACGGGTCAAAAGTTTTTGGCATCTAAATTGCTTTCACAGGTATGGGGTGGGCGAGAGCCCGTCGCTTCGCAAATGGAGCGGCGGGTCTACCCTACCAGTGACTGTCGAATGGCCACGGCAGCAGAATGTACCGCCTTTCAGCAGAAACTAACGGAACATCCGTACTCGCCCAAAGTTGGATTGCAGGAAGCATCGCATGCGGGCTTCCGCAGCCCGTTTCGTGTCACCGGCAATGTGGGCGGGGCGGGCTGTTTTGCGTTGGTACGCAATTTATACCGCTGACTACTTGTGGGTAATCCAGTCCAACAAGCCAACGTTAACCTGCTCGCACCCGACATATTCGCGGACCAGGCTTTCAGCCAGGTGGCGCCATTCACACTCGGGAACGCCTGTTTCCCTGACCAGGTTTCGAAACGCCGAGCGGAGAATGTCGGCATCGAAGGCCGAGACGGCAACAGGACCTGGCTCCGGATCTCCCTCCCGGGCCATGTCATCGCGATGACGTTGGCGAAGGCGCTTGAGCAGTTCGCGCGAGGCCTCGATTGCGCGTCGGGAGTGGTCCATATCACGGCGAAATGAGGCAGTTCCGGCCAGGGAATGGTGCCGCAACCGAAAGCTGGTTTCTATAACCGCGTGTGCGACTTCTATATGCGTTTCTGCCATCGCGGCCTCCCTTCCGGCGAAAGGATTTATTTACTCTCTTGTCACGCGTGACCCAAGAAGGATTCAACGTACGGTTTGGTACGAAGGGATGGCGCGCAGATGGGCATGGTCCCGAACGAACGAAGGGCCTGAACGGCAAACTATTTGCGATCCAGGCCCCTAGCCGTCGGGTTCGCGGCGACATTGCGCCCGCGGAATGCCATTCACAAGCTGGACCTTGGTCTTGCCATTCCCGCGGGGGGCGTCAAAGTCGGAGACGCGCTGAACAGTTAGAACTTCATCGCGATGCCGACGCGGAAATCGTGCGTCTGAAGCGTGTGTTCCAGCGTGCATCCGCCGCCACAATATTCAAGCGACTTCTTGCCGAAGAAGGAGAAGTCGTATTCGCCGCGCAAGAACACGTTGTGTGTGAGCGCGACGTCGATGCCTGCTCCAACAACACCACCGACCAAGGTGGCATCCCGCTCAGCGTTTCCACCTGGGTAGAATGTCTTCAGCTTTGCAGCGGTTACACCAGCCGTGACGAACGGCATGTAGGCTCCCATGTCCATGCCAACGCGACCCTTTACGGATCCGAACAAACCTGTGGAGGCGTCAAGGACGCCTGGGCCTGGAATATCGTCGAAGGTGTTCTTCTTGAAGCGGTAGCCAAGCTCGCCTTCGACGCCATAGACAATCTTGCCGGATTGGAGGTTATAGCCTGCAAAGCCGCCGACCGTTGCCGAGCCGACATTATGCGTTGCGCCAGCCTGGGCGCCCGGTCCATAGATCTTGTAGTGTTCCAACGTTCCGGCACCGAACACGCCGGCGTATGGCCCTTGCCAGGTCCATTCAGGGGTATCGACAGGAGCGATCGTCATATCGGCAGCCATGGCCGGAGCCGCGGAAAGCGCCACGAATGAAGCGAGCAAAAAAGCTTTCATGAAATCCCCATCAAAATCGCCAATCGCTTTATATCGATGAGCCTGCAACTTTGTATATAGCTAGGAAGTCACACCCGTAGGCTAAGTTGCTGCGCCTGAATTCGGCGAAATAGGTATCGGGATGGCCGGTGCAAGCAGGCATCCCTCGAAGAGCTCAATACTTCCGCGTCAGGCTTCGATGCGGGCATTATCGAGAAATTCAAGTGCGGAGCGTGGAAGGGTGCCGTTCTGATCTTCAATGAAGCCGCTGCCGCACGGATCAGGCTTGCAGCTGTGTTCGTGAAGAATGCCGATGGGTATACCGGACGGCTCAATCCGCAGCAATCAGGAAGGATGCCGTCGACGCCATAGTTAGGCGGCGGCGCGCAGGGCGGTGACTCGCCCAATGTCCGGGTCCCTTCTCAGCCATCTATCGGTAAAGTCCCGGGTATTTGGCCTTCTCAGCCTGGCAATTTCCCGCTCTCTGGACCGCCTTGGCGTAAGCTCTTTCATAGGTGCGAATGGCCTTCCGGAACTTAGGAGGATTAGGCGTCAGGTGTTTTTCTATCCCCTCGTACAAAAGCACAGGGACAGCAATGATAGCTTTTCCATCTTCTGTAGGCCTCAGCCGGCACCTTTGCATAACGCCGTTGAGGTTACCTGCCATTTTAGCGGCCAAATTTAACTTGGCATCGGGCATCCCGACCAGGAAGTGGATATTGTCCTGTCCTGCCGAAGCCGCCGAAGACGCGAAGCAAATTGCGGCGGCGAGTGCGACCAAAATGCGGATCAAAGTGACGTCCCCCCAATATTCCCAAATCTGAGCCATGCTGAATATTTGGCAACCTAGCACCAAGCACACTATCCACAAATATGACACCTTCAAAACGCTCTCGCTCGATGCGCCAATGGGAGGGACTGACCTTAGGCGAATCGATTTGCTGGTGGCGCCGGAACCTTACGAGCCGGAGGAGGACGAAGAGGATGATCCGGATACGGTGATGCTCTGGGCGGATACTCGCGTTGGCAAATGAAAAATTCCAGGTGGATAAGCGGTGGATCGAACCCGAACCTTGTTTTCTAAGCTTTTGAAAATGTTATGGTTTTTGCATTGTGCTGGTGCCCCCGGACGGAATCGAACCGCCGACCTTCGGTTTACAAAACCGCTGCTCTACCAGCTGAGCTACAAGGGCACGGCGCTCCGGTTAGCATATTTGTTGAGCCAGTAAAGACAAAACTCCGTTTTTTCCCGGCATGCCGCATGGGCCATCGGCGAGGGCATCCTGAAAACCGCCGGATTGCTTCCTACATCTAGGGAAGGGTGCAATCGCTTCGAGCAGGGGTGTCGCATGATCAGATTTGTCATCATTCTCCCGATCATCTTCGTGGCCTGGATGCTGCTGGTGAAGATCATCAGCGACGTGAAGAAGGCCAATGTCGACTGGACCGGCGTCACCACCATCATCGGTTTCATCGCGCTGGCGTTCTGGCTGCGCCATGTCACGGGGATGGGGTGAGGGAATAGGAATAGGGGAATAGGGGAATAGGGGAATAGGGGAATAG